>VBPB01000017.1 GCA_005893365.1 Candidatus Eiseniibacteriota bacterium | reverse complement strand
CCGCCTGGGTTCGCCCGGGCGGCCGCGGCGTTAGACGGAGGCTCCGATGACGAGAGGCGCCGCCCGCACGCGACTAGGCGTGCGAGCGGCGCCTCGGCGCGGGGCCCGTGCCGCGCGCCCGTCCTCCGGTCGGGCGCGCGGGCACGGTCCCGCGTCATCGGCTAATGCGGCCTAGGCGCTCTTCGTCACGATGACCAGGTGCCGCACCTTCCGGAACTCCTTGGGGTCCAGGATGCGCAGCAGCGTGTGGTCCCCGAGGGATTCAAGCGCATAGCTGGTCGCGGGCTGCGCGCTCACCACCAGGGCCTTCTTGGCCGGGATGTCCACGGTGGACTCCTGGTCGGTGTCGATGGCGAGGCACCGGCTCTCATCGATGTCACCCGTGGGCTTCAGGGTCTTGCCGAGTCCGAGCACGCCGCCGGTGGCGACCACCGCACCCGCGGTGGTGAGCTCCTTCTTGCTTCCCATCATGCAGAAGACCGTCCCCAGCTCCTGCCGCTTCTCCTCGTTCGAGGCGGTGAGGCCGTCCACCTGCGTGTGGAGCGAATCCACCTGCGTGGTGAGCTGGGCGATCATCTCCTCCTTCTTGGCCACGGAGCGCCGGAGCGACGCCATCAGCCGCTCGAGGCCCTCGATCTTCAGCCCGCTCTTCTTGAGGTTCCGGTCCAGTTCCTCGATGCGCGCCTTGGAGCGCTCGACGCCCGCCTTGAGCAGCCCGATCTTGGCCAGCACCAGATCGCCCTGCGACGCGGAGAGGTTGCGCTCGACCTCGTACCCGCTGGGCGTGAGCCGGGCCGCCGCATCGCCCAGGACGATTGCGTTGAGGCTGTCCTGGATCGCGGCGATCGACCCGATGGCGGCGGCGTAGTGGCCGCGCGTCGCCTCGTTCTCGGCCTGCTCGGCCGCGAGGGCGGTGGTCGACTGGTGGTACTTCTGGAAGAACACGCCGGCGCTTCCGACAGCCACCAGAAGCACGGCGACGAATACAACCCTGGGTGCACGCATGGCCTCTCCCTCCGATCAGCCGGCCGCGCCTCTTCCGCGGCGACGACTGCGTGATGAGCGGGTGTCGTCGCGGCGTGACCCGGGTCGGGGAGATGACCCTGCTGCGTCACACCGAGAGTGGGCCACCGCATCCGGACTGCTGCGCGGTCGGCGCCAGCGTCTCCCGCTCACCACGAGCAGCATCCGACTGCCGGCGCCTCAGGGGAAGGGGGGCACGCGTCATTTTGCAATTCCCTTTGGGCCGGCGACCGATCCACGACCAGTACTGAAACAACTGTCACCGGTGACAGGTCGTGAAATCCACCGGATCGCCGGGTGGGCGGCGATGGCACGAGGATCGCCAGGCCCCGTCCCGCCGCGCATCTCGCACGCCCGCGGCCCGCTCCCGTGCACCCTGCAATCGCGTTTGCGCCGATTCGCGTTCTGCATCGCCCGCGCCGAGGCGTTCCCGCTTCGCTCGCATCGCGCGGCGCCCACCAGAATCACCAGCGCTAGGCCGCCTGCTCCTTGGGCCGCATGGCCGGGCGAGGCGAGAATGTCATACGGCGTTTTCGATCCAAGGGCCGGTCCCTGGGCGCCGGGCTCCATCCTGCGCGACTTGGCGTTGCTGCTCGTCGGCTGGGTGCTCGGGATCGTGTCGTCACCGGTGACCGACGCGATCCGACGGCGGTCGGCCAAGCAGCGGCTCACGCGCGCGCTCCGGACCGAGTTGCGATCGCTTCAGGATACGCTGGCGTGGGCGGTCGTCCAGATCGACCGGCGCCGCGGCGTCCTGACCCATTCGTTGCTGGAAGTCCTGATGAGCACGCTCCAGGCCTCGGGCCAGGTGCCCGGCCAGGGGAAGGCGCTCAAGGCGATCGAAGGTCTGCTCCAGCTCGACGAGCTGGCGCCGACCGCCAACCTCGCGCCGGACCCCACGCCGCCGCGGGCGCCGCTGTCATTGCGGGTCTTCGGGGTGCCGTTCCTCGATACCCATATCCACCGACTCGACCTCTACGCGCTCGACACCCAGCGGCAGTTGGTCGAGATTCACACCGGGCTCGCCATCTACAACCAGCACGCCGACGAGGCGACCAACTATCACCAGCTGTCGTTCGCCGAAGGCCTCGCGAAGGATCGGCTCGATGCGCTCACGCTGAACCTCGAGACCAGCTACCAGCGCGCGGGCGAGCGCGCCAGCGATCTGGTGTCGCGCATCGCCGTGCTGCTCCAGGAAGCCGAGATGAAGAACGCCTAGGGAGACGTGGGCCGCAGGAGGCTGAAATCATGAGACTGCTGCGCGGCATCATGTGCATGGGTCCGGTCGCGCGCGCGCTGCTGGCGCTCGCGGCCCTGGTCGTGTGGGTGGGGTCGAGCCCGGCGCAGGGCCCGGCCGGGACGCGCGCGTCGTCGGCCGAGGTCGAGCGCCTCGCCGGGACCGTCAAGGCCGTCGACCCACGTGCCGGAACGATCGATCTCGTCACCGGCGTCGGGCTGTCGCTGCGGGTGCGCCACATCCACCTGCCGGCGGCCTTGAAGGTCAAGGGGGCGGCGTCCGAGTCGACCGCGGTGGCGCTGGCTCCGGGAGCCATCGTCCGGCTCGAGTGCCGCCGGACGCCGGGCGGCATGGTCGCGTCCACGGCGGAGCTGGTGCGACCGGCGCCGCGAGGGATCAAGCGATGAGGGCCGCCGGACGCGCGCTGGTCCTGATCTCGGCGCTCAATGCCCTGGGGGCCGCTGGGGCCTGTCCTCCCGCTCCCCGGCTCGGCGATCCGCTGCGCGGGCTCAGCGCCGACCAGCTGGACCGATTCCGGCAGGGCCAGGAGGTCTTCGAGCGGGAGTTCACGCCCGCGACCGGGCTCGGCCCGCTCTTCAACTCGATCGCCTGCGGCGAATGCCACGAGAATCCGGTCACCGGCGGCGCGGGGGACGAGGTCGAGACCCACGCCACGATCGTGCGCGCCGATGGGATCTGCGATCAGCTCGAGGCTCGCGGCGGGCCGGTGTTCCAGCTGCACGTCACGCCCGCGCTCCAGGCGGCCCTCGGCATCGACCACGAGCCCGTGCCGGCCGAGGCGACCCGTGCCGCGCGCACCACGCCCGATCTGTTCGGCCTGGGGTTGCTGGATGCGGTGCCCGATCGCGAGATCCTCGCGCGGGCCGACCCCGACGATCGTGACCACGACGGCGTGTCGGGGCGTCCCAACTACTTCGTGGACGGGCGGCTGGGACGCTTCGGGCGCAAGGCGTTCGTGCCCGCGCTCGCCGAGTTCAATCACGGCGCGTTCGCGGCCGAGATGGGCATCACGAGCCCCGCCCAGCCGAGCGAGGAATCGATCGGCGGCAAGCCCCTGCCCCCTGGCGTCGATCCCGTCCCCGAGCCCGAGCTGAGCCAGGAGGACATGGATCGGGTCGACGACTTCGTGCGCTTCCTGGCGCCTCCGGCGCCGCTGGCGCTCGACCGCCAGGGCGAACTGGGACGCCGCGTCTTCGCCGAGATCCGCTGCGGCGCGTGTCACGTGCCGAGCCTGACCACGGGGGACAGCCCCGTCGCCGCGCTGCGCTACCGGACGGTCGAGGCCTACACCGACCTGCTGCTCCACGCCATGGGGCCCGAGCGGGCCGACATCTGCCTGGGTCAGGCGGCGCCGGATGAGTTCCGCACCGAGCCCCTGATGGGGCTGCGCTTCATGCCGGCGTTCCTGCACGACGGGAAGGCCAAGACCATCGACGAAGCGATCCAACTCCACGGCGGCGAGGCCGCGGGGGCGGTCCGTCGCTACCAGCGACTCACGCCCGCGCGGCGCGAGGCGCTGCTGCGATTCCTGAAGTCGTTGTGAGGAGCGGCGATTCGGCTGGCCGCGAAAAACTGTGGACGCTCCGCGCGGGGCTTGGCTAGCCTTTCGCACCAGGACCGCTCCGCGGACCAGGGAGGGAGGCGCGGGACGCAGCCAGGGAGGCCCGGCTCAACCGTTCGAATGCCGCCGGAGCGCGGCAGGAGACCGATCATGACCAAGGCAAGGAACCCGATTCCGGAAGGACTCCACACCATCACCCCGCAGCTCGTCGTCAAAGGTGCGGCGCTGGCCCTCGACTTCTACAAGAAGGCGCTGGGGGCCACCGAGATCGCCCGCATGCCGGGCCCCAACGGGCTGATCATGCACTCGGTGATGCAGATCGGTGACGCGCGCTTCTTCGTCAACGACGAGATGCCCGGGCAGTCGACCTGCTTCAGTCCCTTGAAGCTCGGGGGGACGCCGATCGTCCTCACCCTCTACGTCGCCGACTGCGACAAGCTCTACAAGCAGGCGGTCGCGGCCGGCGCCAAGGCGACGATGCCCCTCACCGATCAGTTCTGGGGGGATCGCTACGGCCAGGTGACCGATCCCTACGGCCACATCTGGGCGATCGCCACGCGCAAGGAGGATCTAACCCCGAAGGAGCTGGAGGAGCGCGGCCGGCAGTTCATGGCCAGCATGGCGAACCGCTGAGCGGCGGAGGTCGTCACGAGGGGCAGCGGCGCATCGCCGGCTGCCCCTCGGTCGTTGTGGCCCGAGCTCCCGGCGCCCCGACCAAGTGGTATCTCGGCCGCGGGCGCGCCTACGTGGGAGCTGGCGAGGACCACAGAACACGGACTTCCAATCAGGCTTGGCCGGTCGCGTCGCCCACGCCGACGAAGCGGTAGAGCGGCTCGCCGCTGAAGTTCATGGCGTAGGACTCCTCCTCCACGACGCGGACTCGCGAGAGCGCCCCCAGCGCCGCCGCGGTCCGGCCCCGCGAGAGGCCGGTCGCCCGGGCGAGCCCGGTGGCGAGCCAGGCGCCGGCCGCCCGCGTGCGGAGCTCGCGGGCGCACAGGAGCATGTCGGGGTATTCCGGCACCAGGGGCGCGCCCGCGAGCGCGGCGTTCACGGCCTCCAGCGCGACCAGCGCCGCCAGGCTGCCGGACTCCGGCTGGGCGCACTCGACGAACACATCGCTACGCTCGGGCGGCGACGCGTAGGCGCAGGTAACCCCGCTCAGCCGGCGGATGCCGTCGAGGAAGCTCAGCATCTCCAACGTCAGGTGCTCCAGGAGGTGGGCCTGGTTGGCCGCCGAGTCCCCCGCCACGAGCACGATCCCCGCCCGCGGCCCCCGTGGCCCGCGATCGGCCCGGCACTCGTGGGCGGCGAGGCCCGGGAAGGCTTCGACCAGGAGTTGATGGAGCACAGGGTCCGCCAGACGGGCAGGCGTCTCGGCGTCCACCGTGAGGCACATCTTGGGGTGCCCGGGCCGAAAGCTCTCGTTGAAGGGCTCGATCGGCGCGAAGCTACCGAACGCGAGCGAGACGAGATGGATCACGCCCTCACCGCCGCCCCCGGGGGGGGCGCCGCGCCGGAGAGAGGGGCCCCCTGAATCCCCTCCCGGCGACGCCAGAGGTTTAGGACTTCTCGAACTTCGTGTCGAGCTGATCGAGGGTTCCCTGCAGGACGACCCGGTATTCACCGGTCTCATAGTTGTACGAATCCACCTTGGCCTTCACGGCCACCGAGTGGCTCAACACCTCCCAGACGCCCTGGCTCAGGGCGGCGGGGGAGGTGGGGGCGCGCTCGATGGCGCTCAGGTCCGTCGTGCGAATCTTTGGCATATCCATCACCGCCTTCTTGGGGTGGATGAGGCTACACCTCGTCGAACTTGGTGTCCTCCTTGTCCAGGGTGCCTTGCAGAATGATCCGATACTCGCCGGTCTCGGGGTTGATGAGCTCGACCTTCGCCCGCGAGTTGACGGAACTCATGATCATCTCGCTCAGCTTGCTGCGCAGCGATGCGGGTGACGTAGGCGCGCGCTCGATGGAGCCGATATCGTGAATACGGAACCGAGGCAATCCAATCACCTCCCCCCCTGGGGGGGCCGACGCGGAACAGCATGCCTGTCAGGGGACAGCCAGCCGTCCGGGCCGACCCGCCCTTCGTTCCCGCCGCGCGTCAGCTCGAAGCGTCGCGCGACGGGCTCTGCACATCGGTCGTGGAGCAGGCAAACCGCACCCGATAACGGACGCCCTCCGAAGGCTCGGCCGCCGGTGCGGACCCTGGGGCCCGAGCGGAAGCTTCCTCCGGAGGCCGCGGGTCGTCCTCGTGGCCGACCGGGGAGGCGATCTCCACGCCGGTCGTATGCGGCTCCTGCTGCAAAGGCTTGATCGCGTCCATCTTCGGAGTCTCCCTGGCTGTCCCGGGCCGGCCGCCCGGATCAACCGAACCTCCAGAAACTGTCGCGCACGGCATCCTCCACTCCAGGGGCGGGCGCCGATCCTTGCGCCCGCGCCAGCGTCGCGGCCCCCGAGGCTTCCCCCGGCGCTGCGGATTCATCCGCGCGTTGCCGGCGCCCGCGCGCCGCCCGACCGGGGACCGTCGCCGGCCCCGGAGGGTCGTGTGCGCCCGAATCCGTTCGCGGCCGCTCCTCGCTCGCGGGCGGACTGTTCCCCCTGCGATGCGCCTGCCCCATCAGCCACTCCTGCTCGCTCGAGCTGAGCCCCCGCGGGGTCCGCGCCGGCGGCTTGGCCTTGTTCGATCCTTTCCCGGCAGTCCGACGGTTGGCAGAATGGCTCATGGCGCAAGCGCGGGGGCTCGTCGGCGACGGGCCGCGTCGAATCACCGAAAACGCAAGAAGGTCCCCGGCTGAAATCAGCCCAAGGACCTTCGCTTCCTGGAAACCGTCCCTGCGGAAGACGGAATCATTGCATCCCCAATCGACTCGGCTCCCGCAACCTAGGCCCTCGATCACCGCCTGTCAACAGCCAACCGCGTCCGACACGGAGAGGCACGCACCGGCGATCGTCCGCAGGCCACCTGCGACGCCAGACCGCGTCTCTCCGCGCATTAGTGTCGAGAATCCAGTCCCATGGCGAGCGGCGCGAACGGCCGACGCGGGATGCTACGCTGGACAAGGCATGGCGGCTCGTGAGCGATCGGCGGGTCGCCTTGCGATCGCACTGCTAGCGCGGGGCGCCTCCGTTGTCCCGCTCCACGTAGGCGGTGCGACGCTGATACAGGACCATGCGCTCGCGCATGCCCGCAACCGGCGTGGCGTGTTTCACCAGGACCGCGAGTTCGACCGCCCGACGCTCGGTCGAGTCCGCGGCCTCGAATCGCCCCAGCGCGGCTTCGGCCGCGGCTCGCGTATCCAGCATGTCG
>VBPB01000403.1 GCA_005893365.1 Candidatus Eiseniibacteriota bacterium | reverse complement strand
GGCCTCGGACAGCACGACGTCTGGCGCCGCCCCACGCTGAGGCGGCCGTCCCCCTGGCGGCCATCGCGGTGCGCGGGGCCCGTTCCATAATTGCGGGAAGTCGTCTAGATTCCGGCCGACAGACCCCCTAGAGGAGGCGCCCATCCGATGCCACGACTGATCGCCGACCGCCCCGTCCTGAGCATGACCTCCGAGCTGGGCAAGGTGATGGCCGCCGCCCGCGCCCGCGAGCAGGCGGGCGAACGCGTCATGCACCTGGAGCGCGGCGAGCCTGACTTCGAGACCCCGCCGCACATCGTCGAGGCGCTGGCCGCCGCGGCCCGCGCCGGTGAGACCCACTACCCCGACCAGCGCGGCACGCTGGCGCTGCGCGAGGCGCTGGTCGCCAAGGTGGCGCGCGAGAACGGCATCCCCTGCACGCCCGACGACATCGTCATGGCCAACGGCGGCACCCACGCGCTGTTCCTCGCCTTCCAGGCGCTGCTCGGCGAGGGCGACGAGGTGCTGGTGTTCTCGCCGCACTGGATGGCGATCCCGAAATTGGTCGCCTTCGCCGCGGGCGCGCGTATGCGCACCGTCCCGGCCTACCTCGATCTGCTGGAAGGGACGCTCACGCCCGACGCGCTGCGCGCGCGCCTCAAGGCCGCCGTCGAGCCGCGGACCCGGGGCATCTACCTCAACTCGCCGAACAACCCGAGCGGTGCCGTGCTCACCCGCGAGCAGCTCGCCGCCATCGCCGAGGTGGCGGTCGAGCGCGACCTGTGGGTGGTGAGCGACGAGGCCTACGAGCACCTGGTGTTCGACGACGCCCGCCACGTCAGCATCGCGAGCCTCCCTGGCATGGCCGAGCGCACGCTCAGCGTCTTCACCTTCTCCAAGTCCTACGCCATGACCGGCTGGCGCGCCGGCTACATGGTGACGCCGCCGGCGCTGCGCGCCGTGATGGGCCCGCTGCTCGCCTTCTACACCACGCACGGCGTGTTCCCCTCGGTCCAGAGCGCCTGCCGTGCCGCGGTGATCGGGCCGCAGGACGCGGTCGAGACGATGCGGCGCGCGTATCAGGAGCGGCGCGATTTGCTGCTCGCCGGGCTCGCGGGCCAGTCGGCGATCCGCGTGCCCAAACCGCGCGGCGCGTTCTACGGCTTCGCCAACGTGAGCGGGGCGCTCAATGGCCGCGACGTCTGGTCACTGGTCGACGAGTGGCTGGCGCTGGGCGTCGCCGTCCTGCCCGGCACCGCGTTCGGCCCCGAGTATGGCGACTGGGTGCGGATGTCGCTGGCCACGCGCCGCGAGGACGTGGTCGAGGCGGCGGTGCGCCTCAAGCACCGTTACGCGGCGGTCGGCGCCCGCTGAGGCGGGGGGCCGCGCGATGGGCTTCTGTCCCGAGTGCGGCGCCGCCTACGAGCCGGCGGTGGTCGCCTGCCCCCGCTGCCGCGTCGCCCTGGTCGCCGAGCCCCCGCCCGCGCCCGGAGCGCCTGAGGTCATCTTCCGCGTGCCCGACGCCGTGTCGGGGGCGCTGCTGCAGGGGATGCTGGAGCATCACGGCGTCGCCGCCCTGCTGCGCAGCGCGGCCCTCCCCGCCTACGGCTCGGTGCCGCGCGACTGGTCCACCTCGGCCTGGGCGCGCGCGCTCATCGCCGAATACCTGCAAATGCTCGAGCGCGGCGGCCAGGTGCGCGACGAGGACGTGGAGGCGGAGGAGGATGGCGGGGGCGCGGGGGGGCCCCGGCGGGAGTAGTGCCCGGGGATGGGCCACCGGCAAGCGTCGTTCCCCGGCCCGGTTCCGGCCGAGCGATCCCCTTGACCCCAAGCGGACTGGACATTGCTGCTATTTGCAGCAATACTGCTGCGAAATGCGCAGACCCTCGACTCTCGACGCCCTCTTCACGGCCCCTCGCCAGGGAATCCTGGCCGCCACGCTCATGGAGCCCGAGCGCTGGTGGTATCTAAGCGATTTGGCGCGCCACTTGGGCGTCCACCACGCCACCCTGCAGCGCGAGCTCGCGAGGCTGACCCAGGCCGAGATCCTCCTTACCCCCCGAGCTACGAAGCCTCCTGATGAAGACTGAGAGACTCGTCGACGCGCTGCGCGCGCTCCTGCGTCCCTTCGACAAGATGGTCGAGGTGGCCTTGGTCTACGGCTCCGTGGCCCGTGCTGCAGAGGTCTCTGAGAGTGATGTCGATCTCATGATCGTCGGCCGCCTGAGCCTGAAGGCGCTGGCCCCGGGCCTTCGCAAGGCCGAGCGACAGCTCCGCCGCCCGATCAATCCGAGCGTGTTCGGCGAAGCGGAGTTCTCCAAGAAGCTGGCTTCGGGAAGCCCGTTCCTTCGCAACGTGCTGGACAAGAAGAAGCTCTTTGTCGTAGGAAGCCAAGGTGACTTGGAGCGAATGGGTCAAGGACGGGCGGATCGAGGCCCACGGGCCGGCTCGCGAGGGAATCGCCACACAGCGTCGAGCGGCTGAGCGCTCGCTCGCCGCCGCCGCCCTGCGGGGACTCTCCCCCGAGGGGCGTTTTCGATTCGCCTACGATGCGGGACTCGCATGACGAAGGCCGCATCCGACACAACGACATGGCTGATTGACGGCGTGGGCACGATCAGGACGCCGCTGAGCACGATTGAAACGCTGACAGCAATCTATGTGGTGGCGACTGTGGCCTACCTGGCGGCGACGGTCGGAATCTTTCTGCAAACCAAGCGGGCGCTGAGAATCAGCCAGGACGTGGCCAAGGGTCAGGCCCGATCGGCCTTTGAAACCACGTTCTTCCAGATGCTGAGCCTGCTCCACGAGATAGTCCGTGGAATGTACCAGCAGA
>VBPB01000404.1 GCA_005893365.1 Candidatus Eiseniibacteriota bacterium | reverse complement strand
GCGAGGTCGGTCTCGTCGTCGCGGTCGAGCGGTCCGTCGCCGACGTGGGTATGGATGCAGCGCAGTCCGCGCAGCCGGCCGCGGCCTGCGCGCAGGCGGCCCCAGTCGGGCATCGAGATCCCACGCGCGTCGCCCACCATCACGTGCGTCACGGCGCCGCGGCGATCGACCAGCACGCCGACCTGCCGTCCGGTCTCACCTGTGAACTCGGACAGCTGGCGCGCGAACTCGTGGGTGACCAGCCGCTCCGGCGGAAGGCGGCGCTGAGCCAGGCGTTCGAGCTGGCGGGTCTGGCTGGCTTTCAGGCCGTGCGTGTTGCCGGTGACGTGGATCTCGGGCTCCGATCTCGCACCAGGGGCGCGGGACTACTCAAATCTAGCAGTGGCTCAGTAGGGCGGGAGAGCCGGCAGGTTTCGCGCAGCGAGGCCGAAGGCGAGCGAAGACCATGAGGCGCGATCCCGCCCATGACCGCGGCTGCAATGGCGGGATCGCTTCGCTCCCGCCCTACTACCATCCGCCGCATCAAACCCGCCCAGCTCACGCCCCGAATCGCCGATGCAAGGAGGCAGCATGGCCGCCCGCGAACTCGCCGCGCTGATCCTCGCCGCTGGCAAGGGCATGCGCCTGAACTCGCGCCGCCCGAAGGTCCTCCACGAGGTGGGCGGCCGGCCGATGCTCGGGTTCGCGCTCGACGCCGTCCAGATGCTCGGAGCGAAGCGCTGCCTCGTCGTGGTCGGCTTCGGCGCCGAGGCGGTGCAGGAGCGCTTCGCGGGCCGCGCCGAGTTCGTGCTCCAGGCGGAGCAGCGCGGCACCGGACACGCGGTACAGCTGTGCCGCGAGCCGCTCGGGCGCTTCGACGGCGACGTGTTCGTGCTCTACGGCGACACGCCGCTCCTGCGCGGCGACACGCTGGCGCGGATGGTCGAGCACAAGCGCCGCTCGGGCGCCGACCTCGTGCTGCTCTCCGCGCCCGTCGACGTGCCCGGGATCGTGGTGCGCGACTCGGCGGGCAGGGTGGCGCGGATCAGGGGTCTACCTGCTCGACGCGCAGCTCTTGTGGAAGCTCCTCGCGCGCGTCGACGACCGCAACGCGCAGGGCGAGCTCTACCTCACGTCGATCGTCGAGATTGCGGTGAGCGACGGCTGCCGCGTCGAGGCGCTCGCGCTCTCCGACCCCGACGAGGCGCTCGGCGTGAATACGCGCGCCGAGCTGGCGCTGGCCGAAGCCCGCATGCGCGAGCGCACCTTGCACCGCGTCATGGCGGCCGGTGTCACGATCGTCGATCCGACGGCGACCTACATCGACGTGGACATCGAGATCGGAGCGGACACTCTGATCGAGCCGGGCTGCGTGATCCAGGGCGCGTCGCGGATCGGGAGCGGGGTGCATCTGAAGCCCGGCTGCATGATCGAGTCGAGCCGGATCGGCGACGACGTGGAGATCGGCCCGAACGCCCACCTGCGGCCCAATTGCCAGATCGGCGACGGCTGCCGGATCGGGAACTTCGTCGAGGTGAAGAACAGCGTGCTCGGGCCGGGTGTGAAGGCCGACCACCTCTCCTACATCGGCGACGCGGACGTCGGCGCGAAGGCGAGCTTCGGCTGCGGGTCGATCGTCGTGAACTACGACGGCCTGGTGAAGCGCCGCACCACGGTCGGCGAGCGCGCGTTCATCGGCTGCAACGTCAACCTGATCGCCCCGGTGGTGATCGAGGCCGACGCGTTCATCGCGGCGGGCTCGACGATCACGAGCGACGTGCCGAGCGGCGCGCTCGGCGTGGCACGCGCGCGGCAGCGCACCGTCGAGGGGTGGGTGGCGCGGCGCCGCAAGCCCACCTCGAACGAGCACGAATAACAGCCCCCTCGCCCCGGAGAGTCAACCATGTGCGGAATCGTCGGCTACATCGGGCGGAATCAGGACGCCCAGCAGGTGATCCTCGACGCGCTGCGGCGCCTGGAGTACCGCGGCTACGACTCCGCGGGCATCGCGATCTTCGAGCGCGGCGCGATCTCGATCCGGCGCGCGGTCGGCAAGCTCGGCAATCTCGAGTCGGCGCTGCGCGACCGCCCGATCGCGGGTCGGATCGGCGTCGGCCACACGCGCTGGGCCACGCACGGCAAGCCCTCCGAGCGCAACGCGCATCCGCACAAGGCGGGCTCGGTAGTGGTGGTGCACAACGGCATCATGGAAAACTACCGCGAGCTGCGCGCCGAGCTCGAGGCGAACGGCCACACGATCGCGTCCGACACCGACACCGAGCTGATCGCCCACCTGATCGACGCGCGGCTGCGCCGCGGCGAGAGCCTGGTCACCGCCGTGCGCGAGGCGTGCGCGCGCGTGGTCGGCTCGTACGCGTTCGGCGTGCTCTCCGAGACCGACCCCGAGCACATCGTGGTCGCCAAGCACGGCGGCAGCCCGATCGTGCTCGGCCTCGGCGAGAAGCAGAACTACATCGCGAGCGATATCCCCGCGATCCTGCCCTATACGCGCCAGATGCTGTTCCTCGAGGACGGCGAATTCGCGGTGATCTCCGAGGACGCCGTCCAGGTGCTCGACCGCGACGGGCGCCCGATCGACCGCGAGCCGCGCGCGATCCAGTGGGACCCGGTCTCGGCGGAGAAGGGCGGCTACGACCGCTTCATGCAGAAGGAGATCTTCGAGCAGCCCCGCGCGATCACCGACACGATCGGCACGCGCGTGCTGGAGGCCGAAGGCGACCTCGACCTGAACGGGATCGACCTCTCGCCGGAGCGCGTGGCGTCGATCGAGCGGATCGCGTTGGTCGCGTGCGGTACCGCGTGGCACGCGTGCCTCGTCGGCAAGTACATGATCGAGCAGCTCGCGGGCATCCCGTGCGACGTCGATCTGGCGAGCGAGTTCCGCTACCGCAAGCCGATCCTCGGCAAGAGCGTGCTCGTGGTCCCCGTGTCGCAGTCGGGCGAGACCGCCGACACGCTCGCCGCGCTGCGCGAGGGGCGGCGCCAGGGTTCGCGCGTGCTCGCAGTGTGCAACGTGCGCGACGCGACGATCGCGCGCGAGA
>VBPB01000016.1 GCA_005893365.1 Candidatus Eiseniibacteriota bacterium | reverse complement strand
TACACCGTCGGCCAGCGCCGCGGCTTGGGGCTCGCCGCGAGCGAGCCGCTGTTCGTGCTCGCGATCGACGCGGAGGCCAACACGGTGGTGGTGGGCGGACGGGCGGCCCTCGAGTCCCCGGGCCTCGTGACCGGTCCGGCCAACTGGCTCCAGCCCGCACCGCCTGCGCCCGGCACCCGCGCCCAAGTGCAGATCCGCTCGCGGCATCGGCCGGCCGCCGCCCGGCTCCACCCGCAGGCCGACGGGAGCGTCGAAGTGCGCTTCGAGGCGCCGCAGGCGGCGGTGACGCCCGGCCAGGCGTGCGTCTTCTACGACGGCGATCGCGTGATGGGCGGCGCCGAGATCGCGCATGCTCTGGCCGCCGGCGCGCCGGACGCGGAGGCCGTCGGGGCAGCCGCTGCGCCCGACGCACGGCCGGTGACCGCCTGAGCGCCTCGGCCGCCTTGGCCCTGCGCACGCTCGAGCACTGTCTCGCCTGCGGCGGCCGGCGTCTCCGTCCGCTGGCGATGGAATACCTGCACGAGGACACGCGCTACCCCCTGGTCGAGTGTGGCGCCTGCGGCATGCGGTTCCTGGCGGTCCAGCCCACGCCCGAGACGCTGACCTCGTGGTACGACGCCGCCTACTTCGAGAGCGAGTTCCGCTGCGGGCGGACCGAGGCGCCCGCCGCCGACGAGGCGGCGTTCCGGGCGGAGAGCCTGGGGCTCCTGGACGCGTTCGCCGCCCTCGGGGCCTCGGGCCGGCTGCTGGACGTGGGGTGCGCCACCGGATCGCTGGTG
Source organism: Candidatus Eiseniibacteriota bacterium (assembly GCA_005893365.1). GTDB lineage: Bacteria > Eisenbacteria > RBG-16-71-46 > RBG-16-71-46 > RBG-16-71-46 > WS-11. The sequence continues at coordinate 6,958 of VBPB01000016.1, read as the reverse complement.
AAGCACGCCCGCGAGCGCGGCTGGCGGGCGCAGGGCGTCGAGCCCTCGGCGGATGCCGCCGCGCACGCGCGCGCACTCGGGCTCGAGGTGTTCCAGGGCGACCTGCTGGCCGCCCGCCTGCCGGCCGCGGCCTTCGATCTGGTCTACATGGGCGACGTCCTGGAGCACGTGCCCGACTGTCGCGCGGTGGCGGCCGAGGTGGCGCGCCTGCTCAAGCCCGGCGGCTGGTTCTACCTGCGCGGCCCGATGACCACCCACTCGATCGCGCGCGGCCTGGCGCTGCGCGGCTACGGCCTGCTCGGGCGGCGCATCGTCCAGCGCGAGGTGCCCTACCACCTGTGGGAGTTCACCCCACGCTCGCTCGGCGCGCTGATGCGCTCGGTCGGCCTCACGGTCATGCAGCTGCGCCAGAGCAAGATCCCGCCGGGACGCACGCGGGGACGCAAGTCGGCGCTCCAGCGCGGGGCCATGGCCGTCCTCGATACGCTCAACCTGCCGCTCACCCGATGGTGCAACGTCCTCGGCGACCGGGTGGTGCTGGTGGCGCGGAAGCCGGCGGCACGCGACAAGAATTTGACTTGACGTGTTTCCGAGGCGGTGCATCCGCCCTTCGCCCGTGATCATCGCCGCGGTGCGCCAGCGTGCACAGGATGCGCGCACGCGCCTCGAATTGTCCGGTATCGCTCATCGTGCGCGGCAGGCCGAATGGCGGGCCCTGCGGGCATCTCCGAGCGTCGAAAACGCCCGTGATAGGAATGTGCTTGTCACGATTCGCCCCCTCGGCACCCGCCCCCGTCGAGGTTCACATGGAGCGCTACGCGCGGTCCCATCTCGCCAATCAGACGTTGCTGTGTCATCTCACGACCCATCTCGGTCAGGAGCGGGGCAGCACGGCCGAGTTCCTAGCCGACCTCGCCGAGGTCGACGTGCGCAGGCTCTACGTGCCGGCGGGGTACCCGTCGATGTACGAGTACTGCGTCGGCGCGCTGCATCTGAGTGAGCAGGCGGCTTACAAGCGCATCCTCACCGCCCGTACCGCCCGGCGCTTCCCCGCCATCTTCGGAGCCCTCGCCGACGGGCGACTGCACCTGACGGCGGTGGTGTTGCTGGCGCCTCACCTGCGGGAGGCCACGGCCGACGAGCTGCTGGCGGCCGCCATCCACCAGAGCAAGGCGGCGATCGAGCGGTTGCTGGCGGAACGGTTCCCGCGGCCGGACATGCTGTCCTGCGTGGCGCCGCTCCCGGTGGTGCCGGCCGCTCAGGGGACCGCGCTACAGGCGGAGCCCGTCGCGGTCCAACTATCTCCAGAGATAGTTGCGGGGGTCCCCACGGCGCCGGCCGCTCGGGGGCCACAGGCCGAGCCCGTCGGGGCCCAACTATCTCCAGAGATAGTTGCGGGGCAGCATTCCCTGGAGCCCGCCCCGGCACCGCTTCCCCCGGTCGGCCCGCGCTCCCGGGTGCAGCCCCTGGCGCCACAGCGCTTTGGGGTGCAGTTCACCATGAGCCAGAGCGAGTACGACGACCTGTGCTACGCGCAGGCGCTGCTCGGGCACCAGGTCCCGGCGGGGGATGTGGCGCCGGTGTTCGCCCGGGCGCTCAAGGCACTCATCCCCCAGCTCGAGCGGCAGAAGTTCGCGGCGACCCCCAAGCCTCGGCCGGGCCATCGGGCCTCCCGAGCCGAAACGCGTCACATCCCGGCGGAGGTCAAGCGCGCCGTCTGGGAGCGGGATGGCGGGCAGTGCACCTTCGTGAGCCCGACCGGGCACCGGTGCTCGGCGCGCACGCGGCTCGAGTTCGATCATGTCGAAGCCTTCGCGCGCGGCGGCGAGGCGACGGTGTCCGGCATCCGACTTCGGTGCCTCGCCCACAACCAGTTCGAGGCGGAGCGCACGTTCGGCGCCGAGTTCATGCGCAGCAAGCGGCTCTCGGCGGCTGAGGCGCGGGCCGCGGTGAAGGCACGTGCGGCGGCGAAGGCGCATGCGTATGCGGCCGGGTGCGAGCGACCATCGGCTGCACCGGGGTGATCGACGTCCGGCCTTGACCGCCGCCCGCGGGCCTGCCCGCCGGCCCTAAGCCCCGCTCAACTCTGCCGGCAGCGGCCGCTCGCGGGCGACGGCCGACGCCTCGCCGGGCGGCAGCACCGCGTCCTCGACCACCACGCCGCGCAGCAGCTCCATCGGGACCAGCTCGAAGTAGACGTTGCGCGGCTCGACGCCCGGCGCCGGCGTGGCCCAGACCTCGGCGGGCGGCATCTCGACGATCTTGAGCGCGCCGGTCGCCGCGGCGATGAACTTGCGGCGCTCGGCCAGCGCGTAGACCGGCACCGAGTGTTCGCGCGCGGCCAGCGCCGCGGCGAACGAGCCCACCTTGTTGATGACGCCGCGCTCGGTGATCGCGTCGGCGCCGAGCCACACCATGCGCGCCTGCGAGAGCACGAGCGGCAGGGCCGCGTCCACCACCAGCCACACCGGGATCCCGGCGGCCGCCAGGGCGGCCGCCAGCGCGCGGCCCTCGCGACGCGGCCGGCTCTCGGCCACCAGCACGCGCGGGCCGCGCCCGGCGCGGTGGGCCTCGAGCAGCGCGTCGCGCACCGCGCCACTCGCCGAGAGCGTGGCGATCCAGCCACCGGTCCCGGAGAGCAGGGCCAGGGCCTGGCGCACGACGCCTGCGCGCGCCCGGGCCAGGTCGTCGCGCTCGGTCGCGCACGAGAGCGCGAGCGCCGCGCGCAGGTCGGCCGGGGAGTCGTGCCGCCCGGCGCCGGTGTCGACCACCGCGAGCGCGCGGGCCGCGAGCTGATGGATGAGCGCCATGCTGGGCTGGGCCGCCTGGGCGGCGCGCAGCCATCCGAGCAGGCCCGTGCGCAGCGCCGGGAGCGAGGCCGAGCGGTCGACGGCGGTCCAGCGCTCCAGCTCGACCAGGAACGCCCGCGCCACCTCGCCCGAGCCCGACCCGTGGTCGGCCGCGAAGCCGCCGCTCATCGGGCCACCAGGCGATGGGGCTCGAGCCAGCGGAACGCGGGGTGGCCGAACGCGAGCAGCGCCACGATGCCGATCGCCGACAGCACCACGAACGCCGCGAGTCCGACTCGGGCGGCCAGCCGCTCGGCGCGCTCGCCGGCGGCGAGTCCCCAGGGCCCGGCGAGCCCCACGAGCCCATTGCCGAGATGGAAGGCGGCACCGGTCACGCCGGCGATGTGGAAGGCGAGCATGCCGGGATGGGCGAGGCGGCGCGCCATCAGGTCGAAGAGCCCGACGCCGCCCGCGAGGCGGTCGGGCGAGAGCCGCGTGCCCCACACGTGAAAGCACACGTAGACGACCAGGAAGAACCCGGTGGCGCGCTGGGCGAACAGCAGCGCCGGCCGGCGGTAGCCGCGCGCGTCGCCGGCCGCCTGGGCGGTGGTGCCCAGCGCCACGCCGAGCCCGATGTGCGCGAGCATCGGCAACGCGATCGCCACGATTTCGATTCCCGTGAGCGCGGGGATGCGGTCGATGGCGGCGCTCATCCGGTCGAAGGCCGCGCTCCCGGCGATGGCGCGCGTGTTGGTCACGAGATGGGAGATCACGAACAGCCCGACCGGCAGCACGCCGGTCCAGATCTGGAGCCGCTTCAAGTCCGCGTAGCGGCGGTCGGTGACCCGCATCGGGGTGGCGCGCCTCCTTGGGTGATCGTGGTCCGGACGCCACGATAGGGCAGACGCCGAACCGGGACCAGCCGCCCGCCGAGCGGCCGGAACCGGCGCCGAAGGTGCCCGTTGGCAGGGCGGGGGCCCTGTGATAACTTGCCAGCCGCCAAAAGGTAAGGGGTCGCGGCAAGACGCCGCGCCCCGACGACCTGACGACTTTTCAGGAACATCGCTCGCCCGGCGGAAGCCTCCGCGCGGCGGATCGTGCCGCGGTCGCGCGGCGCCCGTCGCCCGCGCCCTCCGTCGCCGAGGCGCTCCCACCGGGCCCAGGCCCCAGGTTCCCATGACCACATCGGTCGCCGAACGGGTCCAGCACCAGCTGCTGCCGCGCGTCTCCAAGCCCAACCGTTACCTGGGCGACGCGCTCCATGCCCCGCGCAAGCCGCTCGAGCAGGCGACCATGCGGGTGCTCATGGCGTTCCCCGATGCCTTCGAGATCGGCCTCTCGAACATCGGCATCCGCATCGTGCACCACATCTTGAACCAGCGCCCCGACACCGCGGCCGAGATGACCTTCGCGCCCTGGCCGGACGCCGAGGCCGAGATGCGGCGTCTCGGCATCCCGCTGTTCTCGCTCGAGTCGCACGCGCCGGCCGACGCGTTCGACATCCTCGGCTTCTCGCTCCAGTACGAGCTCCAGTACACCAACGTGCTGATGATGCTCGACCTGGCAGGGCTGCCGCTGCGCACCGTGGAGCGCGACGCCCGGCATCCGCTGGTGATCGCGGGCGGGGCCCAGGCCTTCAGCCCCGAGCCGATGGCCGAGTTCATCGACGCGTTCGTGATCGGCGACGGCGAGGAGGTCATCCACCGCGTGGTCGACCTGGTCGCCCAAGCCAAGCGCGAGCGGGCGCCGCGGCGCGAGCTGCTCGCTCGTCTCGCCCACGTGCGCGGCGTCTACGTGCCGTCGGGCTACACCACGCGCTCGACCCCCGAGGGGTGGCTGGCACCGGTGCCGCGGCCGGGCTTCCCGTCGCGGGTGGACACGGTGTGGGTGGAGTCCTTGAAGAGCGAGTACTACCCGGCCGCCCCCTTGCTGCCAATCGGCGAGATCACCCACGACCGGCTCTCGGTCGAGATCATGCGCGGCTGCACGCGCGGCTGCCGCTTCTGCCAGGCGGGGATGATCAACCGGCCGGTGCGCGAGAAGCCGGCGCAGCAGGTGCTGGAGGAGGTGCTGGGCGGGCTCAAGGCGACCGGGCTCGAGGAGGTCTCGCTGGTGTCGCTGTCGAGCACCGACCACACCCAGATCGTCGAGCAGGTGAACGCGCTGGCCGACGCGCTGTGCGCGAGCCGGGTGCAGATCGCGCTGCCCTCGACGCGCCCCGACAACATGCCGGTCGAGGTGGCGCGGCGCATGGCCGCGCAGCGCAAGGGCTCGATCACGCTGGCCCCCGAGGCCGGCAGCCAGCGCATGCGCGACGTCATCAACAAGAACCACACCGAGGAGGAGCTGCTCCAGTCGGTGGGCACGGCGGCGCGCGAGGGCTACACCAGCGCCAAGCTCTACTTCATGTGCGGGCTGCCGGGCGAGAACGACGACGACCTCCGGGCCATCCTCGACCTGGCCGGCAAGGCCTGGGCGCGCGCGCGCGCCGAGGGCAACAAGAACTTCCGCATCACCGCCAGCGTCTCGCCGCACGTGCCCAAGCCGCACACGCCGTTCGCCTGGGCCGAGCAGGTGTCGACCGCGGAGCTCAACCGCCGGTTGGGCGTGATGCGCGAGGCGGCGCGCGGCAAGCCGGTGACGCTCAAGTACCGCGACGCCGAGACCTCGCTGCTCGAGGGCGTGTTCACGCGCGGCGACCGGCGCCTGGGCGCGGCGGTCGAGATGGCCTACCGGCGCGGCTGCCGCTTCGACGCCTGGAGCGAGCACCTGCGCTTCGACGCCTGGATGGAGGTGTTCCACGACCTGGGCATCGATCCCGAACGCTACCTGATCGAGCGCTCGACCGACCTGGAGCAGCCGTGGGACCTGATCCAGTCGCCGGTGACCAAGAAGTTCCTGGTGCGCGAGAAGCTGCGCGCCGACCGCGCGGCGATCACCGAGGACTGCCGGCTCGAGGACGTGTGCTTCTCGTGCGGCGTCAGTGAGTGCCCGCAGCGCCCGTGGGTCAAGCAGCCGCACCCGCCGGTGGACGCGGCGCGCGCCCTGGCGACCGTGGAGGCCGGCGCGTTCGGCCGCCGTGCCCGCGCGGCCCGCACCATCGCCCTGCCGCTTAAGCCACGCACGAATGGGCATGCCGCGCCGAGCGGGGTTCATACCAGCACGCGGTTCCGGATCGTGTTCGAGAAGGGGGCCGGGATGCGCTTCACCTCGCACCTCGACCTGATGCGTTCGTGGGAGCGGGCGTTGCGCCGCTCCGAGCTGCCGTTGGCGTTCACCCAGGGACATCGGCCCCATCTGAAGATGTCGTTCGGGCCGCCGTTGCCCCTGGGATACCGTTCCCGGGCCGAGGTCTTCGACCTGGAGTTCAACCGTCCGCCCGCCGTCGACCTCGTCGAGAGGTTGAACGCCGTGCTGGCCGAGGGGCTCCGGGTGCTGGCCTGCCGACCCATCCTGTTCAAGACCCCCTCGCTCATGAGCGAGCTCGAAGGCGCGACCTACCGGATCCGCTTCCCCCGGGTGTATCTCGAGGAGTCCGGCCTCGCGCCGGACGCCGTGCTCGAGACGCTGCGCGCCCGCATCCCCGAGCTGCTCGACCGGACGCACGTCGTCGTGCGCCGGCAGAGCGAGGATCAGTCCCGCGAATTCGACGCCCGTCCTTCCATGGTGGCCCTCGAGGCCAGCCGCGAGGAGACGCCGGCGGTCCTCGACGCGATCATCCGCTTCACCCCCCGCGCCGCGGTCCGACCGGAGGAGCTGGTGGCCCTGCTGCTGCCGTCCGGCGACGTCCGCACCCTGGACGTCGAGCGCACCGCGCTCTGGACGGAGGCCAAAGGCCGCCGCCTCGATCCGCTCGCGCTGCTGGGCCCAAGGCCATGAGGGGCGCGCGTCAGGCGGGACCCGATGACAGCGCGGTCGCGCTGGAGACGGAGGCCGAGGAACGCCCCGTCGCCGCGCGCTCGCCGAAAGGTGCTCGCGTGAAGCAGACCATCATCATCAATGCCGACTCGTACGAGACCCGGATCGCCATCCTCGAGGACGGCGAGCTGGCCGAGCTGCTGGTGGAGCGTGCCGACCAGCGCCGTCACGTGGGCGACATCTACAAGGGCCGCGTCAACGCCGTGCTCCCCGGCATGCAGTCCGCGTTCGTGGACCTGGGGCTGCCCAAG
>VBPB01000039.1:578-7984 GCA_005893365.1 Candidatus Eiseniibacteriota bacterium | reverse complement strand
GCCGTAGTACTCGCAGAAGGTGCGAGCATCCTCCGGCCCCAGCACGGCGTCGATCTGCGCCGGCGTCCACACGTAGAACTTCCCCTCCTCCCCCTCGCTGTCGGCGTCCTCGGCCGAGTAGAAGGCGCCCTCCGGCGACGTGAGGTCGCGCGCGACGTACGTGAAGATCCCGCGCGCAGCATCCGCCGCGATGTCGCCGGCACTACCCTCCTGGTACCACTCGAGGTACGCCCAGGCGAGCTGCGCCTGGTCGTAGAGCATCTTCTCGAAGTGGGGCACCAGCCATTCCCGATCGGTCGAATAGCGATGAAAGCCGCCGCCGAGCTGGTCGTGGATGCCGCCCCTACGCATGGCGCCGAGTTGCCCCGCCACCATGTGGAGTGCGTCGCCGTCGCGGTCGTGCGCCCACATGCGCATCAGGAAGTTCAGGTTCGAAACCGAGGGAAACTTGGGCGCGGTGCCGAACCCGCCGTGCGTGGCGTCGTATTGCTTGGCGAGGTATTCCGCGCACTGGACGAACAGCGATTCGCGGTCGGCCGCCGCGGCGTCCGGTGTCGCGAGCGAGTCCATCGCCTCCATCACGTGACGGGCGTTCACCGTCACCTGATCGCGCTGCTGCTCCCAGACCTCGTGCACGCGCGGCAGCACCTCCATCATCCCCGGGCGCCCCATCATCGCGCGCGGCGGGAAGTAGGTGCCGCCGTAGAACGGCGCCAGGTCGGGCGTCAGGAACGCGTTGAGCGGCCAGCCGCCGCCCAACCCCATCGCCTGCATCGCGTTCATGTAGAGCCGGTCGACGTCGGGCCGCTCCTCGCGATCCACCTTGATGGGCACGAAGTAGCGGTTGAGCAGGTCGGCCACCGAGTCGTCCTCGAACGACTCGCGCTCCATCACGTGGCACCAGTGGCAGGTGGAGTAGCCGATCGAGAGGAAGATGGGCTTGTCCTCGCGGCGCGCCTTGGCGAAGGCCTCCTCTCCCCACGGATACCAGTCCACCGGGTTGTAGGCGTGCTGCAGCAGGTAGGGGCTCTTCTCGTGCACGAGCCGGTTGGGACGCCGCCGTTCGGTCCCGGGCGGGGCCGCAGCGGTGGCCGCCAGGGCCGCCACCGGTGCGGCGAGCGAGTGTCCGCCCGCGCGGGAGCGGGTCATCCAGGCGGCGGCGAGCAGGACGAGCGACAGCAGGGCGAAGGGCAGCGCGCGCGCGCCGGGCGGGGAACGGAAGGGGGTGGGGGTCACGGGCCACCCATTATACGGGGGGTCCGCCCGGGTGTGTCAGGTCCTGGCGAGGTGCGTCCTGGCCCCCGGGTGCCGGCGGGCGGCGGCCAGCGTAGTCGGTGAGGGATCGTCCGTTCGCTACCGTGGCCGCAGGTGCCCGTGCCGGGGTCCCACCATCGCCGCCGACCATTGGTAGAGCATTCGCGAGGAGAGCAGCGCGAGCGGGGCGGCGGCCAGGACGGCGGCGGTGAACACCGTCGGCTGGAACCAGGGGGAGTCGAGCGGGCCCGCGGCCGCCGGGGCGGCGGCGCTCGTCAGGTTCTGCGACAGCCAGGCCATCAGCGGGACGGTGCCGCGGGTCGCCAGCGCGAACAACGCGTTGCCCTGCCAGATCAGCAGCGAGGCGAGCAGGGCCGCCAGGATCGAGGCCGGCTCCAGCGTCGCCCGCACCCACCAGGGGAGCGTCGGCAGGAACGGCAGCAGCTCCATCACCGGCACGCGCGCGCGCACCTGGGGCGTGGCGGCGACCCGCGCCATCACGCGGTCGGTGAAGCCCGGGGGCGTGGCGCCCGGCGCCGGAGCCAGCAGCGCCTCGATCTCGGCGGCGGCGGCGATGGCACGGGCACAGCGCGGGCAGCCCCGCGCGTGCGCGAGGGCGGCGGCGCGCCCGGCCTCGGCGGCGCCGTCGTCCAGCCAGCGATCGACCGCGTGACAGTTCATCGCGCAGCTCCCTCGCCCGGGTCCGTCGTGGTCTCGCGCAGCCAGGCCGCGCGCAGCGAAGCCCGCGCGCGGCTGAGATGGGTCTTCACGGTGTTCTCCGGCATCCGCAGCGTCTTCGCCACCTCGGCCACCGAACGATCCTCGAGATAATAGAGCGCGACCACCATCCTGGGCACCTCGGCCAGCCCGGCGATCAGCCGGTCGAGCGCCCGGGCCCGCTCCTGGGTCTCGGGGTCCGGCCCGACCGGCGCTGCCGGCAGGTCGCCCGCCGCCTCGAGATCCGCCTCCCGCGCCCGCCTGGCCTTGAGCACCGCCACCCGGTCGAAGGCCCTCCTCGCCACGATGCGATGGAGCCAGCTCCCGAACGCCGCCTCGCCGCGGAACCTGGGCAGCGCCCGCCAGGCGCGGACCAAGGCGTCCTGGGCCACCTCCTCGGCGTCGCTCGGCGAGCGCAGGATGCGCAGCGCCAGCGCGTGGGCCCGCGGTCCGTGCCGCCCGACCAGGAGCCGGAAGGCCTCCTCGTCGCCGGCCTGGGCGCGGCGGACGAGCTCGCGCTCTTCCGCCTGGGCCTCGCCCCCTCCAGCAGCCGGGGCGGCCTTGCCGCCTGCGACCAGCGGGCCGGCCTCGGGTCCCATCACCGACTTGGACGGGATGATGCCCTCCCGTGGTTTCATCCCCTGCCCCCGGCGGCCGGGACGGTTGAAACCAACCGCCCTCCCGGGGGGGTCCTACCGGATGAGACGCCCGAAGACGGTGGCCGGTGCCCCCGGCGGCCGGAGTCCCCAACCAGGCCAGACCAAGGAGGCCGCCTTGTTCATCCCCTATTTCAGCGTGGGCGAGTTCGTCCCCATCATCGCCCTCGCCATCCCCATCGTCGCCATCATCGGCGGCATCACCGCCGGCATCATCCGCACCCTCGGGCGGCAGCGTCTGATCGAGCTTGCGCAGCGCGAGCGGATCGCCGCCATCGAGCGCGGCGTGGACCCCGCGAAGCTGACCCCGCTGCCGGTCGAGGCGCTCGACGACGAGCCCGAGACCTGGCACATGAACCAGTACGACCGTGACCGGCGCCGGGCGCAGGGCCTGATGATCTGGGGCATCGTCACGCTGGCGGTCGGACTCGGGAGCATGGCGTTCCTCAGCACGATCACCGAGGAGGAGCACCACTGGTGGGCCGTGGGCATCGTCCCGGCGAGCGTCGGGCTCGCCCTGCTGCTGAGCTCGTTCCTGGTCCGTCCCCGCGGCAACGGCGGCGGTCCGGGCGCCCCGCCCCACCGCTGAAGAGCCGGGGGCGGGCCATCGCCCGGCCCCGGGTTCTCGGCGCTATCCCACCGGGAGTGTAGCCGACCATGCACCACTGGAGTGGCTTCTTCGCCGCGGTCTTCCTGTGGCTCGCGTTGATGACCGTCTGCGGTGCTTACGTTCTGCGGATCGCGGGGCTGCTGTTCCGGCAGCACCGGGCCGAGCGGTACTATCGCCACCGGCTCGCGGCCGCGCGGGGTGCCACCGTCCGGCAGCCGCCGTCGGACGAGGGGTCCACGCCCGGGGCCCCACGCGGAATAGCCTGACCCCCGACGCTCTCCGCGTGTGTGGAGGGTACCGCGTCACCCGGCCGGGGTGGCCGCCGACTTCAGCTCCAGCCACTGCGCGCGCGCGCGGTACAGCTCGGGGTCCGCTTGCGCCAGCGCCTCGTAACGCTTGCGGTGGCAGGTCAGCACGATGATCTGATGGAGCGGTGCGAAGTGATCCATCAGCAGGCGCATGCCGGCGCGCGCGCGCGTGTCGTCGCTGGTCGCGAACGGGTCGTCGAGCAGAAGCGGCAGCGGTGACTGGCCGCGCGAGAGGAACTCGCTGATGCCGAGCCGCACCGCCAGGTAGAGCTGGTCCCTCGCTCCGGCCGACAGATGGACGTCGGCCCGCCCGCGCGAGGCCTGCCGGCCGTGGCGGAGCTTGACCGAGAAGTCCAGGTCGTCGCCGAAGCGCACCTGCTCCACCCCCGTGCCCAGGCTCACCAGCAGCTCGGTCACCCGGTGGTTCAAGAAGTCCCCCCAGCGCCGGTGGGTCTCGGTCGCGACCCGCTGGATGGTGTCGCGCGCCAGCTCGACGGCGGCCTTGAAGCGCCGGGCGCGCAGCAGCGCCTGCTCGACCGCCTCGAGCTGCGTGGTCTTGTCGGGATGCTGCTGGTGGTAGTGGCGCCACCCGTCCTCGACCAGGAGCCGCACCTCGGTGCGACGCTTCTGCAGCGCGTCCAGCGTCTCGCGCAGCCGCCGGTGCCCGGCCTCGACCTCGAGCGGCGTGCGCGACGCCGGCGGCGCCATGGCGGCCTCGCCGGCCGGCCACTCGGCCTCGATCAGCGCCAGCTGGTGCTCCAGCTCGGCCACCTTGGCCGCCGGCAGCGCGCGCCGCTCCGCCTGCGGGATCAGCTCACCCACGAGCAGCGCGTGGCGCGCGTGACCCTGCGCGCGCTCGGCCAGCTCGCGCGCGTGGTCCGCCCAGGAGCGGTCCGGGTCGTAGGCGAGCCCGGCGCCCTGCAGCGTGCGCACGGCGCGCTCCTTGAGGCCCGCGACCGTGGCCTCGGCGACCCGGCGCTCCTCGTCCATCCACGACCAGCCGCTCTCGATCTGCGCCACCCGCTGGCGCACCGCCAGCGCCTGCCGGATGGTCTGCGCCACCCGCTCCAGCTCGGCGGGCTCGGGCGCGCCGCCCCCGAGCGGGCCGATCAGGGCCGCGGCTGCCTCCGCCGCCTGCCTGCGGCGCGATTCCAGACCCGCCAGGCGCTCCTGCGCGCGCAGCGCCGGGGCGCTGTCGGCCATCAGGCGCGCGTACTCGTTCCACTCGCGCAGCAGGTCCACCTGGTCGCGGAAGCGCATCCGCCGCGCCATCTCGTCCAGGTCCACCTCGGCCTCGGTGCGGTCCCCCTTGAGCTGTCCCAGCCGCGACTGGGCCTCGGTCAGCTTGGTGAGCGCCCGCGGGCGCTCGTCCTTGCCGACGTGGCCGCCGATCGCCAGCAGCACGACCCCCACGACCACCAGCACGCCGCCGCCGCCCAGCAGCCAGTCCGAGAGGACCGGCGTCCCGCGCGTCAGGCCGCCGATCACGGCGGCGAGCAGCGCCAGCGCCATCAGGAACCAGCCCGGCAGGCGCCAGCGCTGGCGCAGCCAGTCGATCTCGCGCAGCGCCTCGCTGCCGTCGGTGCGGGCCCGCTCGAGCGCGACCACCTGGGTCTGGTAGTCCAGCGCCCGCTCGGAATGGAGGCGCAGCAGCCGCTGCTCGGCCTCGCCGAGCGGGGCGAAGCGGGCGTTCAGGTGCTGGATGCGCTCCGGGTCGTGCCCGTGGCTCGCGAGCGACTCGCGCAGCGCGAACACCTCGGTGCGCAACCCCGCGTCCTCGGCCGCCACCTGGCGCAGCTCCGAGGCCAGCGCCACGCAGCGGTCGGCGTCCTCGGCGGTGGCGCCGGCGAACGCCGCCAGGTGGCCGAGCTCGGCCGCGCACTTCTCCCGGTCGCGCGCCAGCTCCTCGCTCTTGCGCGCCTCCAGCTGGGCCAGGTTGCGCCCGGCCTCCTCGAGCCGGGCGACCGCGTCGCGCAGCTCGCTCTCGGCGTCCGCCGGCAGATGGGCCATCGTGGCGAGCCCGCGCGCCTCGGCGCGCAGGCGCTCGAGGTCCTCGGCGTGGACGCGCGCCTCTTCGAGCTGGCGGCGCACGTCGGCCGCCAGCGACTCGCGCCGCTCGGCGTCGATCGTCTGCAGGGCTTCGCGCGCGACGCGCTCCTCCTCCTCGAGGCGCACCAGATCCTCGAGCGGGCCCGCGATCTGCGCGTAGTCGTGCTCCAGCGTGCGCAGCTCGGTCTCGAGCAGGCCGCGCTTGGTCTCCAGGCGCTGGAGGGCGGTGTCGACGGTGCCCGAGGACTCGACCTCGGGGCAGGTGTACTTGCGCAGCGCCCCTTCCAACACACGCAGGGCCTCGGTGGCGTTGGTGTCGCCCACACGGGTGTCGGCGGCGTTCTCGAGCCGCGCGTGCAGCGTGGCACTGCGCCGCACCTTCTCGTCCGCCGGCACCACCTCGTCCAGCTCGTTCTGGAGCACCAGCGCGCACTTGGCGAACTCGTCGGCGTCGAGCCCGGTCAGGCGCCGGCCGACCGGGTACTGGTCGCGGCCCTCCTTGTAGTCGGCGGTGACCTCCTGGCCGCTGGCGTTCCACACCGCCACCGTGTTGCGCTCGAAGTCGCGCGTGATGGTGAGGCGCTGGTCCTCGTGCTCGACCTCGAGCTCGACGCGGTAGGCGCCGCCCTCCCACGGGCGCCAGCGCTCCCGCGGCGTGACCACGCGGTGGCTGCGCTTGTCGTCCTCGAGGCCGTAGAGGGCCGCGGCGACCGCGGCGAGCAGCGTGGACTTGCCGCGCTCGTTGTCGTCCACGATCACCGCGACCTTGTCCGGCTCGAAGCGGAACTCCCCCTTGAGCGCGCCGAACCCGTCCACCTTGAGCGCGCGAATCCTCATTCGCCCAGCTCCTCGTAGGCGGGGACCACCTCGCGCAGGCGGAAGGCGTCGAGGCCGTAGTAGAGCGCGCTCTCGATCAGCGCGCGCTGCAGCGGATCGGGCTCCGCGCCGCGCTGCTCCAGCAGCGCGCGCGCGAAGCGCTCCTCGGTGGTCCCACCGTCGCGCGCGCGCAGCGACTCCAGGTCGTAGTCGGGGCGCAGGCGGCGCAGGTCGAGGCGCAGGTGGAACACGCGCGCGCGCAGCTCGGGCCCCGGGGCGGCGTACCGCACCCCGCGGGCGAGCCGGCCGGAGAGCCGCACGGTGACGATGTCCCGCTCCCCGGCCCGCGCGTCGTCGAGCGCCTTGGCGACCCGCCGGTCCACCTCCTCGGCGCTGGTGGCGAGCGAGACGTCGGCGCTCAGATCGTGGACCCGGCGGCGGTCCAGCTCGACCGGCTCGATCTCGGCGAACGGCAGGCGCCGGCCGTGCTCGATGCGCACCTCGAGCGCGCCGTGCATGCCGGTCTCGGTGGGATCCGCCGCCGCCGCCGACCCGGCGTAGGCGAGCCGCACGCCCGCCCCGACCTCGGACTGGAAGCTCAGGCGCGACGGTGCGTGGTAGTGGCCCACGGCCAGGTAGGCGAAGGAGGCCGCCCCCACCTCGTCGTCCGAGAACGGTGCCGTCAGCGTCTGTCCGGGCGGGCACTTGCCCTCGCGTGAGCCGTGGAAGAGCGCCAGATCGAAGCCCGCCGGGTCGCGGTCGCCGATCCCGGCGAGCGCCGGGGCGGCCAGCGGGCGCTCCAGCGACTCGACGTTGGGCGTGAAGCAGCGCCCCCACACGCGCACGCCCGACAGGCCGGGGATCGGGCGGGCGCTCCAGTGCGGCGTGGTGAAGATGTGGACGTGGGCGGGCCAGCGCATGGCCCGCGCCGCGAGCAGCCGCTCGCTCCAGTAGTGGCTCTGCTCGGAATAAGGGTCGTGATTGCCCGGGGCGATG
>VBPB01000039.1:0-542 GCA_005893365.1 Candidatus Eiseniibacteriota bacterium | reverse complement strand
GGTCGCCGGGGACGAGCAGGCCGTGGACCTGGCGCTCGATCGCCTCGCGCACCGCCAGTTCCAGGACCGCGCGCAGGTCGCGCCGGCGCTCGTCGCGCCGGTCGGGCGGCAGCCAGCCCAGAGGCGATCCGAGGTGCAGGTCGGACACCTGGAGGAATCGCGCGAGCGCCATCGTGCGGGGACTCTCCGGGTCGGAAGACGGTGGACCCGCAAAGTATCAGGACCGCCGAGCCACGGCAACGGATCGCACGCGCGCCGGGGGTTTCGCGTCGCTTGACCTTGCGATCGGGTCGCGTCGCGGGTGCACGGCCCAATCAACGGGGTGGTGCGAGCCACCCTAGTTGGCCTCGTTGCCGTCCTCGCAAATGGCCGTCTTCATTCCTCTCCGGACGATCATGGGCTCGGTGATCCTGAGTCATCCCCGTACCGAACTTCTCCGCACGCACAGAAAGTCCGCCGCTTGCTCATTGGTCAGTCCGTCTTCGTAGGCAAGTCGGATCATCCAACCGAGAGTTGCTTGTGGCGCGAGGAGCACTTGCGTG
>VBPB01000038.1 GCA_005893365.1 Candidatus Eiseniibacteriota bacterium | reverse complement strand
CCCTGCCTGCGCTTCACCGACCGGTCGCCGCGCGACCGCGACGGCTACTTCGCCTTGGCCTTCACCGACCCCTCGATCAACTGCTCGAGCACGGCCAGGTCCACGTCCGCGAGCCCCTTGAGATAGAGGCAGCCCTTGCCGGTCCGGTGCCGGCCCAGCTTCGTCATCAGCGCGGTCCGCGGGAGCATGGCGCCCATGCCGTAGACGGTGATCTCCCGACCGCGCGGCGCGAAGGCGGCGATGGGCCAATCGGCCTCCCGGCCGTTCGGGTAGACGAGCCGGGTGGTGCCGAAGCCGACGATGCTGGCACCCCACATCCGGGGCGGAGCCTTGGTGATCCGCTTCATGATCTTGATCACGACGCGGCAGTCCTCACGGAGCGTCTCGTCTTGGACCCGCGCGAGAAAGGCATCGACGCTCGCCGCGGTGAGCTGCGTCTTGGTCTTGGCGCTGGTCTTGGGCTTGGGCTTGGGTTTGGCCTGGGCCATCGGGACCTCCGGGTTGGATTCACCGCGCGGCGCGCGGCGGAATGTGGGACGGGCGGCCTATCGCTTGGTCCGGCGCGGTGCGGGGGGTCGGTCGAGGATCGCCGCCAGCCGCGCGACCGTGTTGGCCCCGCGGAAGGTGGCCCGCACGCCCACCAGCTTCTCGAACCGAACGTTCGTGAACGTGGACTTGCTCTGCCGAGAGGCGCACAGCCAGTAGACCTCGCGGCCGTGCACGGCGAAGTCGTCGATGTCGGTCGAGAGCCCCATCAACGTCCGCGTGCCGGCGGCCCCCAGCGGCTCGGCGAGGAAGCCGATGTTGAGTGCCGCCGCGGCGCGGATCCGCGCCGCCGGGAACGGCTGGTAGCCCGCGACCGCGACCACCTCGGGGGCGGTGCGGACGAACGTGGCGACCTCGTAGCCCAGCGCCCTGTGCAGGTGCGCTTCGATCTTCCGCTCCAGTGTGGCGCGATCGGACGCGCCGGCGTCGAACAGCACGTTCCCGCTGGCGATGAAGGTCTCGACGTCGGCGAAGCCGAGGGCCGTGAAATGCCGGCGCAGCGCCTCCATCGTCACGGTGTGGCCGCCCACGTTGATGGCCCGCAGGAACGCGACGCGCCGGACCGGGCTCAGAGACCCGTCCTCGTGCCGTGGCCCGCGGCGGTGCCACCGCCCGCCACCGGCTTCCCGGCTGCCTCGAACGCCTCGTCGCGGAGCCTCGCGGTGGAGCGGCGGCCCCGTTGCATCGTTCTCATGGTGATCTCCGGGCCGTCGCCTGAGTCCGCCCCGCGCGGGCGCCTCGACCGGCACGGTGCGAGGCCGTCGGGCGTGACGTGGGAAGGCGGATGGAGCGTCGGGCGAGGCGGCCCTGGCCGCCGGCGCGCCCGCGCGGGCAGATTCGCCCATCCCATCGCCGCGCGGCAACGTCTATCTGTCGGCGCGGGCGTGCGGCCGGGGAGCGCGTGAGGCGCGGGACCGACGTTTCAGCGGACCTTGGTGGGCGGCCTGGAGGATCCAGGCGACGGTCGATCATCACCGGCTTGCCCGTGCGCTGCGACTCGACCATCGCGTGCTCGAAACTCGTCCACCGGGAGATGGTCTCGGGCGGCGGCGCGGCCGGATCGGCGAGGGCCGCGGCCGCCCCGGTGGCACCGCCGGATGAGGCCAGACGCGATGAACCCGTCGGCATCTGACCCAGGCTCCATCCCGCCAGCAGGCACACCGGGGCCAGCAGCAACAGCCACCAGAGCCCGACGGAGCGGCTCGGCGCGACCTTGGACATGGGCGTTCCCTCGCGACCCCGCGAGCCCGCGGAGTGCCGGCTCGGCCCCGTGGTTATCGGCCGACCCGCCGCGCCGCGGGAGCGCGCGCGGCCACGATCAGCGCCTCCCCCGCGCCTTCCCTCCCGACCCCTCCATCCGCCACACCAGGAGCGGCGGGGTCACGAGGGTGGTGAGCGCCACCATCATCACCACCGCGGAGAACACGCGGTCGTCCACCACGCGCTGCCCGCCGATGGTGAGCGTGGCGCCGATGCCGGCGAAGATG
The DNA here is from genome assembly GCA_005893365.1 of Candidatus Eiseniibacteriota bacterium. Taxonomy (GTDB): domain Bacteria; phylum Eisenbacteria; class RBG-16-71-46; order RBG-16-71-46; family RBG-16-71-46; genus WS-11. The sequence goes on along the minus strand of VBPB01000038.1, from coordinate 5,574 downwards.
AGCCCCACCTCGCCGCGCGGGATCATGCCCAGGCCGACGGCGAGCCGGTCGGTGCCCGGCTCGAGCACGCCGAAGGCGCACGCCTGCTTGCCGAGGATGGCCGCCGCGGTGAGCACCGCCGCGAAGCCGAGCACGTCGACGCGCCCGAACACCGCGAGGTCGACGCGCATGCCCATCAGCACGAAGAACACCGGCACCAGGAACGTCGAGATCGGCTTGAGCAGCTCGGGCAGCGAGCGATGGGCGTGGTCGCGCTCGCGCAGCTCCTCGTAGTGCACCTCGTCGAGCACCAGCCCGCCGGCGAAGGCGCCCACGATCGGCGCCAGCCCCGCCCGGCCGGCGAGGTAGGCGAGGCCGAAGCAGAAGGCGAGCGCCACCGAGAGCAACAGCCCCTCGCCGCGCAGCCGGGTGGCGAGGCGGAAGGCGCGCTTCGAGAGCCACTGGCCGACCACGATCGCCACCGCCAGGAACGCGACCGACTTGCCGATGATCCACAGCACCGAGCGCGCCTCGAACGCCACGCCCTGGTCCGCCGCCTGGATGATGCCCGCCACCACCGCGAGCACGATCAGCCCGAGCACGTCGTCGATGACGGCCGCCCCCAGGATGATGCGCCCTTCGGTGCTCGCCGAGCGGCCGAGATCTTGAAGTACGCGCGCGGTGATGCCGACGCTGGTGGCGCACAGCGTCGCCCCCACGAACCAGTCGGCGAGCCGGTTGTGCTCCGGGAAGAACCAGCCGGTGACGAAATAGCCGAGCACCATCGGCGCCACCACGCCCAGCACGGCGACGATGAATGACGAGGCGCCGACGGCCATCATCTTCTTGATGTCGGTCTCGAGCCCCACGCCGAAGAGCAGGAACAGCACGCCGATCTGCGCCAGGATGTCGACGCCGGGCAGCGTCCGCAGCGTCTCGAACTGGTGATAGCCCACCAGGCCCAGGTTGCCGACGAGGACGCCGGCCAGGAGCTCCCCGAGCACCGCCGGCTGGCCGATGCGCTCGAAGAGGTCGCCGCCGAGCTTGGCGCCGATCAGCATGAGCACGAGGGCTTCGAGGATGGGCAGCATGTCCACGCCGTGCGGATCGCCGGCGGCGCGCGCGAGATGCGGGACGAGGGCCGCGAGGACCGTGGCGAGCACGACCGGGAGCAGGAGCGGCCGGGAGAGCCGGGGCAGGCGCATGGTCCGGGGTTCATAGCGCATCGGACGGTTGGCGTCGAGGGAAACCGGGGGGGCGATGCGCCCGGACGCACGCGGGCGGGCGGGGCGCGGTGCGGGCGGCCGGGTGGCGGATGTGGGCGGGCGGGTGGCGCGTGCGGGTGGCGCGATGCGGTCGGAGGCGCGAGGCCCTAGACTCCCGGGCGACGGGCACGGCCACCTTCCCTGACCCCGGAGCATCTCTCATGGAACGACGGCACTACTCCACCGGCACCCGCTGGGAGCCGATCGTCGGCTACTCGCGCGCGGTGCGCGTGGGCGACGTGATCCAGGTCTCGGGCACCACCGCCACCGACGAGCGCGGCGAGATCGTCGGTCCCGGCGACGCCTACGCCCAGACCGTCCAGGTGCTGCGCAACATCGAGCGCGCGCTGGCCGCCCTCGGCGCGAGCATGAAGGACGTGGTGCGCACGCGCACCTACGTGACCGACATCTCGCGCTGGGAGGAGGTCGGCCGCGCCCACGGCGAAGTGTTCCGCGACATCCGGCCCGCGACCAGCATGGTCGAGGTGTCCCGGCTCATCGATCCGGCGATGCTGGTCGAGATCGAGGCCGAGGCGATCGTCACGGAGGGCGGCAAGGAATAGCGGGGCGCGAGGGCCGCGGAGCCTAGTCTCCGCGCGGCTCGTCCGTCCCGGCCGCGGCGGCGGCGCGGACGCGGCGCTCGGGCGTCACGCCCGACCTAGTACCCCTCCCCGTCCCGCGCGGCCACGGCCTTGCCACGATGGATGCGGAACAGGATCACGAAGTAGAGCACGGCGAGCGGAAAGCCGATGGCCCACCATCCCAGCGCGGTGCGCAGTCCCCCGGGGCTCGAGCCGCCGGCGGGCGCCGTGATCGAGAGCGCGGGGTCGCCGATGGACCGCAGCATCACCGGATAGAGGCACGCCGCGGTCGCGACCAGGACGCCGGCGATGAACCCGCACGACGCCAGGAATGCCGTCAGGTGCCGGCCGCGAGCACGCGCGACGAACACCGTCACGATCCCCGCGAGCGCCAGCGCCACGCCCAGCCAGCCGAGGGCGCGGCCAGGGAGGGCGTCGAACAGCGCGGGGTTCACCGTGCGCGTGGCCCAGGTCACCAGCGGCCACAGGGTCGCGACCATGCCGTAGAGCACGAACGCCAGGCGGCGCGCACGCGCATGCACCGCACCGTCGGTCTTCCAGGAGAGGAAGAGCGCCCCGTGCCCGGTCAGCACCAGCAGGGCGAAGCCGCCGGTCAGCACCGTGTACCCATCGAGGATCCCGACCGGGGCCCGCGGCAGGAAGGTCGTGAACAGCGTGAGCGAGAACCAGCCGTCGCCATCGAGCGGCAGGCCGCGGATGACGTTGCCAATCGCGGCGCCGAAGAGGACGGCCAGCAGGGCGCTCGCCCACGAGAAGGTCCCGTCCCAGAACCCGCGCCACAGGGACTCGGCCACGTGGCTCCGGAACTCGATGGCGATGCCGCGCAGGAGGAGCGACCACACCACCAGGAAGATGGCGAGGTAGAACCCCGAGAGTCCGGAGGCCAGGACGCGCGGGAACGCCACGAACAGCGCCCCGCCGGCGGCCAGCAGCCATACCTCGCTGGCGTCCCAGTAGGGACCGATGGCGGCCAGCACCTGGCGACGCTCCGCGTCGGTCTTGGCGACGGTGAGGTGCAGCGCCCCCGCGCCCAGATCGTAGCCGTCGAGCACGACGTAGAGCGTGAACATCAGCGCGACGATGCCGAACCAGAGTTCGAACACGTCAGGCCCCGTGCCCCGCGGCGGCGGGGGCCAGCGCCTTGTGCGGCCCCGGCCCGTGGGCGATCTCGCGCAGGATGAGGAACACGAACAGGAGCCCGAGCACGAAGTAGAGCCCGGTGAACCCGATGAGCGTGAAGAGGGCCGTACCCGAGTGCACGGTCGGGCTGGACGCGACCGCGGTGCGCATGAGGCCGTAGACGACCCAGGGCTGGCGTCCGAGCTCGGCCGTGAGCCAGCCCGCGGTGTTCGCGATGTAGGGGAATGGGAATGCCAGCATGAGCACCCACAGGAGCGGCCGGCTGCGTACCAGCCGGCCCCGCCAGTGGGCGAGACTCGCGACCAGCATCACGCCCATGAGCAGGGTGCCGAGCCCCGCCATGATGTGGAACGCGTAGTAGAGCAGCTCGATGTTGTCGGGCCACACGTCGGTCGGGAACCGATCGAGCCCGGCGACGTCGCTGTGGAAGGTGCCGAAGGCGAGGAAGCTCAGGACGCTGGGCACGCGGAGCGGGTTGTCGAGCCGGCGCTCGGCCACGTTCGGCTGGCCGATGATCGTCATCGGCGCGTGGGGCCCGCTCTCGAATCGCCCCTCCATCGCCGCCAGCGAGACCGGCTGGTGACGGGCGACGAGCTTGGCCTGGTGATCGCCGGTCGGGAAGGCGACCAGGATGCTCGACAGGAGTCCCGCCACCGTCCCGAGGGTCAGGAAGGTACGCGCCTGAGCGCCGTGGAGCCCGCGCAGCGCGTAGCAGGCCCCCACCGCCGCCATCACGAACGAGCCGGTCACGACCGCGGCCACCATGGTGTGAGCGTACTGGGCCAGGGCCCAGGGGTTGAGCAGCAAGGCCCGGAAGTCGGCGAGCTGCAGGTTGCCGTCCGGACCCACCACGTGGCCCACGGGATGCTGCATGAAGGCGTTGGTGGCGATGATGAAGTAGCCCGAGAGCCAGCTGCCGGCGAGCAGCGCGAGCGAGGCGAGCCAGTGGCCGATGCGACCGACCCGACGCTCACCCCAGACCAGCAGGGTGAGGAAGCTCGACTCCAGGAAGAAGGCGAACAGACCCTCCATGCCGAGGGTATGCCCGATGATGTTGCCGGCGTAGCGCGAGAACACGGCCCAGTTGGTGCCGAACTGGAACTCCATCGGAACGCCCGTCACCACGCCGACCGTGAAGTTGATGCCGAAGATACGGACCCAGAAGCGCGCGGCGTCGTTCCATCGTTCTCCACCCCGGCGCAGACCCAGCGTCTTCATGGTCGCGATGAGGAGGGCGAGCCCCATCGTCAACTGGGGGAACAGGTAGTGGTAGGTGATGGTGAAGGCGAACTGGATCCGATGCCAGAACGGAAAGTCCATCGCCGCCTCTCCCCCTCCCACCGTGACGGCCCTGGAGCGGCCGGCCTAGTCCCCGTGCGGCTCGTCGGTCCCGGCCGCGGCGGCGCGGATCGCCTCTTCGGGGGCCATCTCGGGCTTGGTCGGCTCGCTCAGGACGCGCGGCACGCGGCTCGCCTCGAAGCCCAGGTGCGGCGATTCGGGGCGCGAGGAGCGCAGCGTGACCCGGCCGATCGTCTCGTAGGGCACGAACTCGGTGCGCATCCGCGCCGGCGTCTCGTCCTCGTCGCCATCGCGCACCGCCAGCGCCACCCAGCCCGGCGTGACGCCGATGATGTGGCAGAGGTCGAGCACCTCGCCGTCGCCGAGGTGGATCTCCACCGCCGGCCGGGCCACCGCCGGGTCGGGGCACTTCTCGCCGGCGAAGCCGCGGAGCTGGGTCATGAAGAACGCGGGTCCGAACGGATGGTGGACCGAGGCCTCGATGAGCGCCGCCCGCTCGGCCTGCTCGGGCGTGAGCGGTGTGGCCTCGTCCGGCGCGGGGGCCGCGGTCGCAGCGCCTGGATCGGCCTGGTCCGGCGCGGGCTGGTCGGGCGCCGGGAGCACCACGGCAGGTTGCGACATCGGGGTTCCATCCGGCATGGATTCCTCGCCCTCTCTCGCGGCCGCAGCGACGACACGGACGCGACGCAGCGTAGCGCAGTCGGCCAGCCGAACGCGAACGGCCTCGGAATCGTGTGCGGTGGGGATACCTGGTCTGGCACCGGACACATGGTCGGCAGATCGGACCGGGAACTCTGTGGTGTCACCCATGCTCTCGGTCTGATCGTTACCCGTGTGCCCGGTCCAGACGTATGAATTAACTTGACGTGATTGCGGGGCCTCGCATACGCGATTCGCCGCCGCCCTTAAGGGCCGCCCGCCAGCGCGCGCAGGAAGCCCGTGGGCCGGGCCTCTCCCCTCCGACCTCCGGCGGAATCATGGCGCCACGATTCGCGCGCTCCCGCGGGCTCTGCGTGCGCCGAAAACGGGCGTGGTATGAATGGGATTGTCGCAGTCCCGAGCTCCCGACCGCCCGCCCCCGTCGAGGAGTCGTCGTGAAGAGCTACTCGTTCCCCCAGGTGTCCGAGCCGGCCCTGTTGCGCGATTGCGAGACCGTCCACGCCCGTGAGCGGGGCGTTACGGCCGAGGCGCTCGCGTACCTCGCCGAGGTCGACGCGCGCAAGGCGTACGTCCCCGCCGGGTACGATTCGATGTTCGCCTACTGCGTCGGGGCGCTGCGGCTCTCCGAG
>VBPB01000037.1:12139-19754 GCA_005893365.1 Candidatus Eiseniibacteriota bacterium | reverse complement strand
ACCCGACTGACGATGGCGTTGCTCGTGCCATGCCTGGTCCTGATCGCAGCTGCGGCCTCCCGCGCCGGCGCGAATGACGAGCGACCGGTGTCCGAGTTCCCGGTCGAGGTGGTCGCGACCCGTACTCCCGAGGCACCCCACAGCGTGCCGGCGTCCATCGAGGTCATCAGCGGCCGCGACCTGCGCGCGCGCGGCGTCGCCACGCTCAAGGACGCGCTCGCGCTCGCGACCGGCCTCGCGGTGGCTCCGGGCGGCGACGCCGGACCCGGGAGTGCCGTGGTCGAGTTCTGGGGGCTGCGCGAGTTCGACGCATTCCTGCTGGTGGTCGACGGCATCCCCTGGGGTGGCGCGTTCAACCCCGCGGTCTCGACGCTGAGCCTGCGCGACGTCGAGCGGGTCGAGATCCTGCGCGGCCCGGCGCCGGTGACCTATGGCGCCACGTCGTTCGTCGGCGTCGTCAACGTCGTGCACAAGGCGGCTGCGGCGAACGACCGTCACGCCGAGGTGCGCGGCGGCAGCATCGGCACCGGGAGTGCGGCCTTCGACCTGCCGCTGCTGGCCTCGACCCCGTGGAAGTCGCGCCTCACGGGCGACGTCGAGCGCCAGGGCTTTGCCGACGACCACACCTCGGTGCTGCGCGGGCACGGACTGTGGCGCACCGAGCGCGTGGACGGCGAGCGCCGGCTGTGGTTCACCGGCGACGTCAACGTCCTGCGCCAGGATCCGGCGAGCCCGCACCCGCGCGAGGGCACCGGGCTCTCATCCAACGTCCCGCTCGACGCCAACTACAACCCGGCGAAGGCCTTCATCGACGAGACCCGGCTGTTCGGCGCGCTCGGCATGGAGCGCCCGGTGATGCACGGCGCGAGGTGGAGCGCCACCGGCTCGTTCACGCACTCGGGCCAGAGCATGTTCCGCGGCTTCCTCACCGACCTCTCGAACACGCCGGACAACGCGTCGGGCTACAAGGAGACCATCGACATCAACGACGCGTATGCCGACACGCACATCCTCTGGCCGACCCAGGCGAACGTGCAGGTGATGACCGGGGCGGATCTCCTGTTCGCCAACGGCGAGGCCGAGGGCGCCACGTTCACCTACACCGTGCCGCTGGACGGGTCGAGCCAGACGCCGGTCGCCGAGCCGACCACGCTGGACCAGGACGCGGAGGCGCGCCGGACCTTCTTCGGCGCGTACACGTCGGCCGAATGGCGCCCGGTCTCCCGCGCCACGATCTCCGGGGGCCTGCGGCTCAACGGCACGTCTGAGCGCCGCGGGGAGAGCGGGGGCGTGTCCCATGCCAGGCTGAGCGGCCAGGCCGGCGCCCTGGTCGGACTCTGGGAGCGGGGCGCCGATCACGTGCGGCTGTTCGCGAACTACCGCGACACGTTCAAGCCCGCGGCCTTCGACTTCAGCCTCGCCGAGAACGAAGGCATCCTCAAGCCCGAGACCGCGCGCAGCGTCGAAGGCGGCCTCAAGGCCCGGGGGTGCGACGGCCGCGCCGATGTCGAGGTGAGCGCGTTCCGAATGGACTTCAAGAACCTGGTGACGGCGACGGTGGTGAACAACCTGCCCGCATTGACCAACGCCGGCCACACGCGCTTCCAGGGCGTCGAGCTGGCCGTGGATCTGAGGCTCACCCACGCCACCTTCGCGCGCGCCAGCTACAGCGCCCACGACGGCAAGTTCGTCGACTACGTGCAGGACTTCGGCGGCGTCAACACCCAGCTCGCCGGCAACCGCGTCGAGATGTCGGCGAAGCACCTGGCCTCGCTGGGCGTGACGCTCGCGCCCGAGCGCGGGCTCATCGTCAACCTGGGCGTCAACTACACCGGCGACCGCTTCCTCAACAAACGCAACACCGCGAAGGTCCCGGCCTTCGCGACCGTCGACGCCGGCGTGGGCTATCGCCTGGAACGCGCCGAGTTCCGCGTCGACGGCAAGAACCTCGGCGACCGGCGCGACGCGGTCTCCGAGAGCGAGTTCGGCGACGCGCAGTACTACCGGATGACCGCCCGGTCGGTGCAGGCCGGCGTCGTCCTCAAGTACTAGTCACTCCCGCCATAGCCGAGGCTGCGGGATGACGCGCGGGCCCGGGTGAGCGCGGACGGCCGGCGACCCGGCACCGGCTCCCCGACCGATCCGCGGACCACGACGATCCTCGCCGCATCGTTCTTGGGCCTGCTGCTGATCCTCCTCGGGGCGCAGGCGCTCCCCGCCGGGATCGCCTGGGGACTCGACTACCCGCGCGACCTCGGCCCCGCCTGGCGCTTCGGTCCGTGGCTCGCCGTCCTCGCCCTGACGTTGCTCGCGGCCGTCCCGGGCCGGCGCGCCGCCGCCGCGCGCCGGCTCGCGTGGCTCCACGACCGGCCGGTGGAATCGGCGATCCTGGCCGCGCTCGCCTGCGGCGCCCTGTGCCTCGCCTTCCCCGATCTCACGTTGTTCACGGGCGATGCCGTCCTGCGCCGTTCCGCGGTTTCGGGCGTCGCCGACTTCGACCGGCTGTTCCCGCAGGCCATGCCGCTCGACCGGCTGCTCCATCTCGTGGTCCCGCGGGCGCTGATGTCGTGGACGGGGGCGTCACCCGAGACCCTCGCGAGCGGCCTGGGCGTGGTGGAGGCCGCGGCGTTCGGCGCGCTGGCGGTGGCGTTCGCGTTGGGCTGCGGCCTGCGCGGGCTGGCGGCGCTGGCCGCGACCACCACCGTCGCCGGGGGTGCGGCCCTCGGACTCTTCACCGGCTACGACAAGGCGTTCGCCGAGATGTGCGTGGTGACGCTCGGCTTCGCGGTCGCGGGGCTCGGCGAGCTCGGGCGCGGCCGGCCTGGCTGGGCCAGCGGCCTCCTGGTCGCGGTGGCCCTCGGCCTCCACCGTTCGGGGCTGGCGCTCCTGCCCGCCTGGATCATGCTGTGGGCGCTCACCCCCGCGCCGTCCGCGCCCGCCGGGCCACGTCGCTGGCCCTGGGCGCGGCTCGTGCCGGCGGCCGCGATCGCGGCGTTCGTCCCCCTCGCCTGGCGCCACATCCGGGCGGTGGACGCGCAGCACCTGGCGCCCACCGGGGCCGCCGGGGCGCTGGCCGCGGCCGTCGCTCCCGAGCGCCTGCGGGGGCTCGCAAAGAACGGGGCGTCCGCTGGCTGGGGGTGCTGGCCCTCTCGTGGCTGGTGCCGATGCTGCTGGTCCATCCGGTGCAGGGCGAGTTCCGCGACTGGGACGTCTTCGCCGCCGGCGGGGTCGCCCTGGCGCTGCCGCTGGCGCTGCGGCTCGGACGATCCCTCGGCAGCGTCCCGGCGCCGCTCGCGCTGGCGATCGCGGCCACGGCCCTCGTGCCGCGCCTCCAGTGGCTGGCGCTCCAGACCGACCCGCCGCGGGCGCTCGCCCGCATCGAGGCGTGGGCGGCGGCACCGCATCCGCCGCGCAGCACGGCGGTCGCCTCGGCGCTCGAGTTCGTCGCCATCGCGCAGTACCAGGCCGGCCGGATCGCGGAGGGCCGGCGCGCGATGGCGGCGGCGATCGCGCAGGCGCCCTGGGAGCGTCTCTACCTCGAATGGGCGAAGGCCGAGTCGCAGGTCGGCGACTGGGCGATGGCGCTGGAGTTGTTCGACCGGGCCGCGCGGATGGCCCCGCGCGATCCCACCCCGTGGTACCTCCTCGGCCTGGAGGCCCTCGACCATCGCGACCGCGTCGCGGGCGTGCGCGCGGCGGCGGGCATGCGCCGGCTGTCGCCGGGGGATCCGCGGGCCGAGGAACTCACGGCGCGACTGCGGGCGATGGTGGAGGGCGGGCGAGCGCCGTGAGGCCAGCGGCCACCCCCGTCGCGAGGCGTGCGGGCGGCCGGACGATGGGCATCGCGCGCTCGATCGGCGGCTCCGGCGTGTGTCGTGCACGCCGGCATCCTGGATGTCAGGATGCGTATCTTATTATACAATCTGTATTGCCGAATAGTCAATGTGAAGTATCAATAAACGGTAATCTACATTGCCGGCACGCGTCGTAGCCGAGGCCGGCCCCCTGCCCATGCGAGCGGCCGGGAGACCCGCCGCTGCCAAGAGCCAGGCCGGGTTCTGGTGCCGCTCGGCGCCGCAGGCGGCCCGGCGCAGGCCGTGCGTTTTCACGCTTTGTCGCCCTTTCTCACCCCCCTGCCACACTTCTGCCACACCTTCCGCCGACACTGATCCCGTGTCCGATGAAGGCCGCGCCGCCCGTCCCCAAGGGGGCGCCCTCGCACTTCGGATCTGGATCGACAAGGAAGGGGGCAACCGATGCGCTGGAACCCGCTGCTTCGCTCGACCGTCGTGTTGATGCTGCCGGCGTCCCTGGCCCTGGCTCAGGGACCCCCACCGCCCCCGCCGCTGACCCCGCTCCCGCCCCCGCCGCAGCCGGCCGAGAACCCGGTGACCACGGCCAAGGCGAATCTCGGCAAGACGCTCTTCTGGGACGAGCAGGTGTCGTCCACGCGCACGGTGGCATGCGGGTCCTGCCACCAGGCGCGCACGGGCGGCTCCGACCCCCGCTCGCTGCTCGGTTCGACCCGCGCCACCAATCCCGGCCCGGACGGGACGCGCGGCACCGCCGATGACGTGCTCGGCTCGCCGGGGGTCGTCCTCAACACCGCGAGCGGGGCGTTCTCGTGGTCCACGGTGTACGGTCTGGGCGAGCAGGTGACCGGTCGCACCGCGCCGTCCAACATCAACGCCGCCTACGCGCCCGAGCAGTTCTGGGACGGGCGGGCCAGCAGTGCCTTCGTCGATCCCCAGACCGGCGCGACCGTGATCGCCGCGGGCGGCTCGCTCGAGTCGCAGGTGCTGGGGCCGCCGGTCTCGAGCACCGAGATGGGCCACATCGGGCGCGACTGGTCCGACGTGGCCGCACGGGTGGCCGCCGCGATGCCGCTGGCGCTCTCGCCCGCGGTGCCGGCCGACCTCCTCAATTGGCTGAGCGGGCGGACCTACGCCCAGCTGTTCACCGAGGCGTTCGGCAACGCCGCCGTGACCGGGGCGCGCATCGCCATGGCGATCGCCACCTACGAGCGGACGCTGTTCTCGACCCAGACGCCGTTCGACGCCGAGATCGCCGGCACGCCGTCGCTCACGCCGCAGGAGCGCGCGGGGATGCAGCTCTTCGGCCAGGTGGGATGCGCGGGGTGTCACGCCGGCTCGCTCACCTCCGACGAGCGGTTCCACTACACCGGCGTCCGTCCGGTCGCCGAGGACTCGGGCCGCATCGTCGTCAGCCACGACCTGGCCGACCTGGGTGCGATGAAGACCCCCGGCCTGCGTAACGTGGCGCTCCGGCCCGCCTTCATGCACGACGGGCGGTTCACCACGCTGGTGCAGGTGGTGGACTTCTACGACCGCGGCGGCGACTTCACCGCGCCCAACAAGGCACCAGCGGTCCGCCCGCTGGGGCTGACGCCGCAGCAGAAGGCGGCGCTGGTCGCCTTCATGACGCGGCCGCTGACCGACCCGCGGGTCGCCGCGGGCACGGCGCCCTTCGACAAGCCCGGGCTCTACAGCGAGAGCGGCCTGGTGCCGCAGGTGTTGACCGGCGGGGTCGCCGGCGGCGGCGGGCTAGCGCCCCAGCCGGTGGCGCTCGAGCCGCCGCTGGCGGGCGATCCGGTCTTCACCGTGGGCGTCACCGGTGCCAAGGGCGGAGCCGAGGCGGTGCTGGTCTTGGACGACGCCGAGCCCCCGGCCGACCAGGGCGTCCCGGCGTCGGGCTCCTTCGCGCGGCTGACCACCACCCTCCAGGGCAGTGGCGCGAGCGATGGTTTCGGCTCGGTCAGCTTGGGCGTCGCCGACGACGCCGCGCTCTACGGCCGGGTGCTGTACGGCCGGTGGTTCGTGGACGATGCTTCCGCCCCCGGCGGGGTCGCGTCCTCGCCCGCCTTCCGCCTGCAGATCTTCGGCGCCAACGCCGCGGGCGTGCTCGCGGCCGGGCCCGGCGCGCGGAACGCCGGCACGCTGCGCCTCTACGCCAGCGAGCCCAGCCCGTTCCGAGAGAGCACCGTGCTACGTTTCGATCTGGCGAGCCCAGCCAAGGTCCGCCTCATGGTCTACGACCTGGGCGGCCGGTCGGTGCGGCGGCTCTTCGATCGCGCCTCGGCCCCGGCGGGTGGCTACGCGCTCAGCTGGGACGGACGCGACGACGCGGGTCGCGTGGTGCCCGGTGGCGTCTACTTCTATCGACTCGAGACCGACCACGGTGCGGCGACGGCGCGCGTGGTGAGGCTGCAGTAGGATGATGCCCCCCCCGACCCAGTGAGGAGCCTGACGGTATGAAACGACACGTGCGGCGTGTATCGGTGCTGATTCTGATGGGCGGGCTGCTGCTCGCCGGCGCGGCGTCCGCCCAGCCCGGTCCTGGCGCGGATCGTGGCGCCGGTGCCCAGGGCCGCGGGCCCGGCGGCCCCCCGCCGCCCGGACTGGGCGGACCGGGCGGGCCCGAGGGCGGCGAGCGGTTCGGGCCGCCGCCGGGCATGGGCGGCCCGGGCGGCGGGCTCATGCTGCCGCCGCCCGAGGCGTTCGAGCGCCTGGGGCTCACCGACGCCCAGCGCACCAAGCTCGAGGCCCTGCGCGACGCGGAGCGCCGCAAGGCCATCCGCGCCGACGCCGAGATCCGGCTGGCGGAGATGGACCTGGTCAAGTTGGTCGAGGGCGACAAGCCGGACGCGACCGCCCTCGACGGCGCCATCGCGCACCTGATGGCAATGCGCGCCGAGCAGCTCAAGGCGCGCGCCGAGGCGATCATCGCGATGCGCGCGCTGCTCACCCCCGAGCAGCGGGCCAAGATGCGGCGGCCGGATCCCGATGCGCGGTGGCATTAGCGGGCGGGCGCAAAGCGCGCGCCGATGGAAGCGGAGAGGCATGATGCGCAGGACAGCGTGGGCGGCGGGACTGGTCTGGGCGGCCGTGATGGGCGCGGCGGCGGCGCAGGCCGCCCCTCCCGAGCTGGACCACTGGCTGCTCAACGTCAGCGGTCTCACCGGCTTCAACGGCCTGCCCGCGGACGTCCAGCGGATCCGTTATTCGACGGACAACGCGTACGTGAACGCGTCGGGCGTCCCCACCTACACCATCGGTCCGTGGCCCCAGAATCCCAACACGGTCACCAATCAGAACAAGCTGTTCCGCTTCCCGCGCAACCCGGTCGTCAACGCGGGCACCAAGACCGCCACGCCGCTCGGCGCGATCGGCGTGTGGGTGAACGGGGTCGCGATCTACAACGCGCTCGACGCGCACTCGTACAACAACCAGAACATCTGGCATCAGAACGCCGTGGTCGTGGAGGCCGGCGGCTTCGACGCCTGCCTCGGACACCCGCCGCCGAGCGGCCAGTATCACCACCACCAGCACCCGATCTGCCTCGACACGGCGGATCCCGGGGTCCACTCGCCGCTGCTCGGGTTCGCCTTCGACGGCTTCCCCGTCTACGGCCCGTACGGCTACGCCAACGCGGATGGCTCGGGTGGGGTGGCACGCATCCGCAGCAGCTACCGGCTGAGGAACATCACCACGCGCACCACGCTGCCCGACGGCACCGTGCTGGCGCCGGCCCAGTATGGCCCGGCGGTGTCGGCGACCTACCCGCTCGGCTACTACGTGGAGGACTTCGAGTTCGT
>VBPB01000037.1:0-12109 GCA_005893365.1 Candidatus Eiseniibacteriota bacterium | reverse complement strand
CACGGCCGTGACGCCCGAGTACCCGGCCGGCACCTATGCCTACTACACGACGGTCGATGCGGCCGGCGCGTCCGCCTACCCGTATGCGATCGGACCGCGCTACTACGGCGTGGTCGCGACCGACGACATCACGACCAACGGGCAAGTCACGATCACGGATGCGGTCACCGACTACACGCCCACGTTCATCGGCGTGGAGGCGTCCCGAGGCGCCTGGTTCCGGCTGGGACAGAACGCGCCCAACCCGGCCGTCGAGCGCGCCACCATCGCCTTCAGCACTCCGGTCGCGGGGCACGTCTCGCTCCGCCTGTTCGACCTCTCCGGGCGGGTCGTCCAGACGCTGCTCGACGGCGCGATGCCCGCCGGAACGCACAGCGTCCTTCTCGACGGCTCGCGGCTGCCGGCCGGGGCCTACTTCTACCAGGTGCGCGCCGCGGGCCACGTGGCGACGCGCAAGCTGCTGCTCGTCCGATAAGCGTGGGCCGATCCACGCGACCGCCGTGGCGGCCGGGTCGGCCCTTGTCTTCGCCCGGTGGCTCCCCGACACTGACCCCATGATCCGCACCATCCTCGTGGTCGAGGACGAACGTCGCATCGCGGCCCTGGTGGCCAAGAACCTCGAGGCCGCGGACTTCACCTGCGTCCTCGCCGGCGACGGGGATACCGCCCTGGCCGAGTTCGAACGCGTCGGGCCGGCCCTGGTGGTGCTGGACCTGGGCCTGCCCGGCCTGGGCGGGCTCGAGGTCACGCGCCGGCTGCGGCGCGCGAGCGACGTGCTCCAGCGAGGCCGACAAGGTGCTCGGGCTCGAGATCGGGGCGGACGACTACCTCACCAAGCCGTTCAGCCCCTCCGAGCTGGTGGCGCGCGTGCGGGCGCTGCTGCGGCGCACCACCGCGGGCCAGCGCGAGCGGGTGCTGGTGTTCGGCACGCTGCGCATCGATCCCGCGCGGCGCGAGGCCGAGAAGGACGGGCGCCGCGTCACGCTCACCACGCTGGAGTTCGACCTGCTCTACTTCCTCGCCGGCCGGGCGGGCCAGGTCTTCAGCCGCGAGGCCCTGATGCGGCACGTGTGGGGCGACGACCGCATCGTCGGCGACCGCTCGATCGACAGCCTGGTGAGCCGGCTGCGCAAGAAGCTGGAAGCCGACCCGGACCGGCCGCGCCATCTGCAGACCGTCTGGGGCGCCGGCTACCGGTTCGAGGACGCCGGCTGAGGCGCATGGTGCGGCCGCGCAGCCTGGTCTGGACCTTCGCCGGCGTCTTCCTGCTGGTGCTGGGGGCCGCGACCGTGCTCGAGCTGGTGGTGAGCGCCGCCGTGCTGCGCCCGCTCGCGGCCCAGCGCGCGCGCGACCGGGCCGAGCTGGCGGTGGATCGCGCGTCGCGGCAGATCGCGGCGATGCCCGACCCCTACGACCTGAGCGAGCTCAAGCGCGTGCTGCGCTCAGACCGGCCGGCCGACGACGGCGCGTTCCTGGTCTTGAGCGCCTGGGACGGCCGGCTGGTGGCCGGCCGCCCGCTCGCGGCCGACCTGAGCGAGCGCATCGTCGCCCTGCTGGTGCGCGCGGGGCTGGCCGACTCGGCCGCCGCGCGCGCGGCCCTGCGCGGGGCGGGCGGTCTGGCCGCCGACTCGGCCGCCGTGGGGACGCGCGACGGCCGTGCCGCCGAGGCGGCCCCGCCCGGCGAGCCGGCGGCGGCGGCGGCCGACCTCCACCTCGACCTGATCGCCCACCGCACCGTGACCATCGAGAGTGCTCGCTTCGGCGACGTGGCCGCCTTCGACACCACCCCGCGCATCGGACTGTGGTCGCTGCCCGAGGCGCGCACGCTGCTGCTGTTCCTGCCCTTCGCGGTGCTGGCCTCGGCGGTCGCCGGCCTCATCATGGTCCGCATCCTGGTCGACCGGCTGCGCGTGCTGGAGCGCTTCGCCACCCGCGTCACCGGCGGCGACCTCGCCGCCCGCGTCGAGGCGCACGGCTTGGACGAGATCGCCCGCCTGGGTGAGCGCTTCAACCTCATGACCGAGCGGCTGGCCGCGGCTCGGGCCCAGCTCGAACAGACCGACCAGCAGCGGCGCCGGCTGCTGGCCGACATCACCCACGAGCTGGCGACCCCGCTCACCTCGATCCGCGGCTACGTCGAGACCCTCCTCGACCCTAAGGTCCCCACCACGCCCGAGGAGCGGGCCGCCTATCTGCACGACGTCCTGGAGGAGTCCAAGCGGCTGGACCGGTTGATCGCCGAGCTGCTCGAGCTGGCGCGGCTCGAGGCCGGGGCCCAGCCGCTCCACCGCGAGCGCCTCGACTGGATGGCGCTGTGCCGCAACACCACCCGGCGGCTCGCCCCGCGCTTCGCCGAGGCCGGGCTGGCGCTGGAGTGGACGGGGGACGCCGAGGCGGCCTGGGTGCTGGCCGACGGGCGCAGGCTCGAGCAGATGATCGAGAACCTGCTGGTCAACGCCCTGCGCTACGTGCCCGCGGGCGGCCGCGTGGTCCTGAGCCTCGAGCGCCTCGGCGGCACCGAAGGCGGGCGGCTCCGGCTCACGGTGAGCGACGACGGCCCCGGCATCGCCGCGGCGGACCTGCCGCACGTGTTCGAGCGCTTCTTCCGCGCCGACGCCGCGGCCGCGCACGGGACCGGGCTCGGGCTGGCGATCGTGCGCGAGATCGTGACCCAGCACGGCGGCGCGGTGCGGGCCGAGGCGCGGGCGCCGCGGGGTGCGGCGTTCATCGTCGAGCTGCCAGGCGAGATCGCGTAGCGCCGGCTAGCGGATCGCGAGCAGCGCGCCGGGATGCTCCGACGGCGCGAGCCGGCGCGTCCCCGGCGTCAGCCTCCGACCCGCGGCGCGACCTCGAGGCGCGAGCCCAGATTCGCCTGGAAGATTTCGAGATCTCGGCGGGCATCGTCCAGACGCGGGTCGCGCAGGCGTTCGTAGCAGCGCACGCGGTTCTCGAGGATCTGCTCGTCCCAGGGCAGGCGCGTGCCGTAGCCGTCGAGCGCCTGGCTCGTGTACGCGCCCGGCACGCCGGCGTCCAAGGCCCGCCCCACCGCGACGCGCGCCGCGAGGCGTTCATCGTTGGAGCAGGAGACCGCGAACGGACGCTCGAGCGCCGCGAACAGCCGCGCCGACAACGCCCGGTCGCCGCGTTGGGCGATCTCGACGGCCACCGGCAGCTGTCGCTGCACCAGCTCCGGCCACGCCCAGGGGTCGGTGCGGTACCCGCGGCAGGCGGACTCGTAGGCCGTGGTGGCACCCAACGGATCCCCGCGCACGGCGAGCAGCCGCGCCAGCAGGAAGTCGGCCTCGACCGGCCGGTAGCGCTTGAGCTCCGCCAGCGACCGCAGCGCGCGCGCGTCACCGTTCTCGCACATCGCGGCGGCCATCATGGCCAGCTCGGTGATGTCGGCGGGGGCTTGCGCGCCGTGCTCCCAGAACCGGAGCGCCAGCGGGTAGTTCCCGGCCACGAACGCCCCCATCGCGGCGACGCGGTCGTGCACCGGCGCACGCTCGGGGGCCGGCGGCGGCACCAGCATCTCCTGGGCATGCATGGTCGCCTTGCGGACGGCGATGTCGTTGGGATCCACCTGCCCGAGCCCGGACCAGTGCGGGACACCGTGGTGGCGCATCATCGCCAGCAGGCGCAGGTCGTCGAAGTCCACGTGTTGCGCGCTGCCGAGGCCGCGCGCGAAGCGATACTCCAGCGTCGTCCGGTCGTCGGTGTTGACGATGGGAGCGCCCATGCTGGCCAGCGTCAGGCCGAAGTCGCGGTCACCCATGTAGTGCGCGAGCACGCCCTCGGCATCCCGCACCCGCCAGGCGTGCTCGAGCGCCGAGCGGAACGGCTCCTGGGCGATGCGCTGGCGCAGGGCGCCGACGTCGGTGACCACCGGCTCGCGCGATCCCACCAGCAGGAGGTCACCTTCCAGCGTCGACCAAGTCTCGACGTTCGGGAACACCGAGCACAGGGTCGCGTAGACGATCCGGATGGTCTCGAAGTCGGCCTCGTAGGTCTGGACCCATTGGAGGAACATGCCGCCCGGCTTAAGCCGGCGCTCGGCGCTGGTGTAGAACTCCCGCGTGAACATGCTGGCCACCCCGGCGCGATAGGGGTTCGACGGCTCCGAGACGATCAGGTCGTAGCGGTCGCGGGTGGTCTGCATGAACTCACGGCCGTCGCCGATGACGATGTGCTGCTTCGGATTGCGCGTGACGTCCTGGTTCGCGACCGCGCAGCGCCGCGCGAACTCGACCACCGCCGGCTCGAGCTCGATCGTGTCCACGCGCTCGATCGACGGCACGCGCCCCAGCCATCCGGAGGTGCTCCCGGTCCCGAGGCCGATGACCAGGGCCCGTCGCGGCTGCGGATGGAGCAGGGCGCCCACCATCCCGCACATGACCTGGGTGCCGGCGTCCGCGATCACGTTGCCATCCGACTTGCCGCCGACGATGAGGGCCAGCCCATCGTCGTCGAACGCCGCGATCGAGCTCTCGCGTCCCTCGGCCTGCCAGCCGACCCGGTTGCGGAGCTCCTGGACCAAGCCCCGCAGGTCGTTGGGCGTCTTCATCTCGGTCAAGGTCGTCGCGCGGCCCGCGCCGATGCCGCCGTGCCGCCAGAACGCCGTCGGACCCTGGGCCACGACCACGAGCAGGATGGCGCCGAGGGTCGCCACGACGGCAATCGCCCGCAGGACACCCGACCGCTGCGAGCGCGCCGAGGCCACGACCGTCCACACGCTCAAGGCCGCCAGCAGCCAGGTGGCCAGGTACCAGACGCCGGGGGCGGTCAGCCAGGGCAGGAGCCCGAAGCCGCCCGCCAGCGAGCCGGCGATGGCGCCCGCCGTGTTCCACGCGTAGGCCCGGCCGGTGTGGCTCCCGATGTCGGTCCGGCCTTCGCCCAGCAGACGCACCAGCAGCGGGAACTGGAATCCCGCGACGAGGGCGGCGGGCAGCACCACGATGCCGGCGATCACCGACCAGGCCAGCACGCCCCCGCCGAAGCCCATCAGGCCGAGCGGCCGGAGCATCATGGCCAGGACCGCGAGCCGGTCGCCGAGCGCGTACGGGAACGCGAGCGCCAGCGCCTCGAGGCCGCAGGTCGCCGCGAACGCCGCGCGCGTGGGGCCGCCCGGGCCCGACCGCAGCGCGTAGAGCGCGCTGCCGAGGCCGATCCCGAGCAGGGCCATGGCGAGGATCACGCCGAACGTGTAGGTCGTCCCGCCCAGCAGCGGCGTCAGCATGCGATACCACACGATCTCCATGAGGAAGAAGACGAACCCGACCAGCGCCGACGCCGCGTACACGCCCCGCGGCCCCACCTGCGGCGTCGCGGCGGCGGCCGGCGGGCTCGGGACCAGACGCAGGTGCGCCGCCGGCGTGGACGGCCCGGAGGCCAGCGCCACCGCCGCCAGCCCGGCGCCGAGGTTCACGGCGGCCGCGAGCCACACGGTGAGATGCGCCCCCAGGCGCTCGATCAGGACGAACGTGGCGAGCACCACGCCGCCGACCGCACCCAGCGTGTTGATGGCGTAGACCCGCGCGAGGCGGCGCCGGCCCTGGTCGCCCGCGGCGGTGACCGCGCGCGCCACCGCCGGGAGCGTGCCGCCCATGAGGATGGCCGGGACGCCGATGACGCAGGCCGCCAGCGCCAGGCGCACCAGGGTGCTGCCGACCAGCCCCAGCGACGCCTGGCCGCCCAGCGCGAAGTACGCGATGCGCACCAGCGCGAGCAGCGCCGGCGACAACGCCGCCGAGGCCGCGATGCCCAGCTCGAGCACGCCGTAGAAGAAGAGCGGGTTCGTGACCCGGTCCACGCGCGCGCCGAGCCACAGGCTGCCGACGCCGAGGCCGGCCATGAAGATGGCGAGCGTGGCGGCGGTGGCCGGCGTCGAGATGCCGAACACCAGGCGCAGCTCGCGGAGCCAGGCGGTCTGATAGATGAGCCCGCACGCGCCCGAGCACAGCACCAGCGCGGCGACCAAGCCGAGCCCCGCCGCTCCGGTCCCCGCCGCCCGCGAGGCCTCCGGCCGGGGTGTGGACACGCCCAAGGTGGCCGGGAGGTCGTGGGGCTTAGGGATGCCGGCGTCCATGCCGCCGGGACGTCGCGTCGATGCGCCCTCGCTCATGCGCCCTCCTGGCGATCGACCCTGCGCAGGGTCGCCGGGCCAGACCGTGGGACTCGCGTCATGGGGGTCGCTGCCGGTGCGGGTGCGCTCACAGGGCGCCCATCCGCTCCAGGGTGAGCTCGGGAGGCTGGTCGGCGAGGAAGCGTCGCAGGTCCCGCCGCGCGCTCGCGAGCCGCGGGTCCTCGAGGCGGGCGAAGCAGGTGACCCGGGTCCTCAGGACCTGTTCGTCCCAGGGGACCACGGGGCCGAGGCCATCGAGCGCTTCGCGCGTGTACCGGCCCGGAGCCTCGCCATCGAGGCAGAGGGCGACCACGACCCGGGTCCAGAGCCGGTCGGTGTTGGCGCTGGCCACGGCGAAGGGCGACGCCAGCGCCTGGAACAGCCGGGCCCGCAGGCCCGGGTCGCCGCGCCGCGCGATCTCGCCGGCCAGCGGGACCAGCTCGTGCGCCAGCTCGCCCCACACCCAGGGGTCCGAGCGGAAGCCACGACACGCCGCCTCGAAGGACGCGGTCGCGGCGGGGAGGTCGCCGCGCGCGGCGTCGTAGCGGGCGCGCAGGAAGTCCGCCTCGACGGGACGGTCGGTGCGGAGCTCCTCGATCATCGGCAGGGCGCCGGGGTCGGCGTGCTCGCCCATGGCCAGGGCGACCACCGCCAGCTCGGTGAGGTCGGCCGGCATCGCGCCCGAGCGCTTCGACAGCGCGTACACCGTGGCATGGTCGTGGTCGGCGAACGCCCGCATCGCCAGGACCCGGTCGTGGAGCGCGCCGGGAGCGGGCGGCACGGGCGGCGCGTCCTTGGCCTGCACGCGCATGGCCGCGCCCTGCATGGCCACGCGGTCGTGGTCGGCGCGCTCGATCCCGGTCCACGGGGGCGCCGCGTGACGGCCGAGGATGGCCAGCGCGCGCAGGCCGTCGCAGTCGACGATCTCGCCGCCCCGGCCCACGCCCCGCGCGAAGCGGTACTCGAGCACGGTGTGGTCGTCGGTGTTCAGGATGGCCGGTCCCATGCCGGTGACGGCGCGGGCGAAGTCCCCGTTCCCGACGTAGTGCGCGAGCACCCCCTCCGCGTCCCGCACCCGCCAGGCGCGCTGCAGGGCGGAGCGGAACGGCTCGCGGGCGACCTTGTTGCGCAGCGTCTCCAGGTCCACGCGGATGGGCGTGCCCGATCCCACCAGCAGCAGATCGCCTTCCATGGTGGTCCAGGTCTCGACGTTCGGGAAGACCGAACCGATGGTCGCGTAGACGATCCGCAGGGTCTCGAAGTCGGCGTCGTAGGTCTGGACCCACTGCAGGAAGATGCCGCCGTCCGCGAGCCGGCGCGCGGCGCTGAGGTAGAACTCCCGCGTGAACAGGCTGGCCACGCCGGCCCGGTAGGGGTTGGAGGGCTCCGAGACGATGAGATCGTAGCGCTCGCGGGCCGTCTGGACGAACTCACGCCCGTCACCGATGAGGATGCGTTCCCGGGGATTTCGGGTCACGGACTGGTTGGCGACGGCACACCGGCTCGCGAACTCCACCACCGCGGGCTCGAGCTCGATCGTGTCCACGCGCTCCATCGACGGCACCGTGCCGAGCCACCCGGAGGTGCTGCCGGTGCCGAGCCCGATCACCAGCGCCCGGTGGGGCTGCGGATGGAGCAGGGCGCCGACCATGCCCAGCATGATCTGCGTCCCGGCGTCCGCGATGATGTTGCCGTCCGACTTGCCGCCGACGACGAGCGAGAACCCGTTCGCGGCCCTGGCCGCGATCGAGCTCTCGCGCCCCTCGGCCTGCCACGGGAACATGCAGCGCTCCGTGGAGCTGAAGTGACGGAGGTCGTTGGGGGTCTGGAGCTCGGCCACCGACTTGGCCCGCCCGGCGCCGATCCCGGTGTGCCGCCAGAACGCCGTGGGGCCCGCGGGCAGCGCCACCAGCAGCAGCGCCATCGCCGCCAGCGCCGCCGCGACCCACGCGACGGCACGCCGGCGCTCGGCCCACGCGGCCCAGAGGGCGGTCGCGACGCTCAACCCCACCAGGAGGCCGGTGGCGAGGCGCCACACGCCGGGGGCCGTGAGCCAGGGCAGCAGCCCGAAACCGCCCACCAGCGAGCCGAGGATCGCCCCGCCGGTGTTCCACGCGTAGGCCCGGCCGGTGTCGACGCCGAGCCGGTCATTCCCGCGTCCGAGCAAGCCGACCAGCACCGGGAACTGGAATCCCGCCGCGATCGCCGCCGGCAGGACGACGAGGCCGGTCACGAACGTCCAGACCGCCACGCCGCCGCCGAAGCCCAGCGCGCCCACCGGCCGCAGGACCAGCGTGAGCACGGCCAGCCGGTCGCCGAGCGCGAAGGGGATGCCGAGGGCCAGGGCCTCGGCCGCGCAGGTGAGCGCGAACCAACCGTGCGTCGGCGTCCGCCGGCCCGCGATCGGCCCGTACAGGGCGCTGCCGGCGCTGATGCCCAGGAGGGCGACGGCGAGGATCAGCCCGAAGGTGTAGGTCGTCCCGCCCAGCAGCGGCGTCAGCATCCGATACCAGACGATCTCCATGAGGAAGAAGACGAACCCGACCAGCGCCGCGGCGGCGTAGACCGAGCGCGCCGCGTTCCCGCGCGCGGCGTCCACCGGCACCGCGGCCGGCACCAGCCTCAGCGCCGCGGCTGGCGCGGATGCGCGGGCGCCGAGCCCGAGCGCCGCGAGCTCGAGGAGCGTGAAGGTCCCGAGCAGCACGCCCGCGACGGCGCCCAGCGTGTTGACGGCATACACGAAGGCGAGCCGCCGCCGGCCCGGATCCCCGGCGGACGCCGCGGCGCGGGCCACCGCCGGGAGCGTCCCGCCCATGAGCAGCGCCGGGACGCCGAGCACGGGGGTGGCCAGGGCGAGCCGGACGACGGTGCCTGCGATCGGCCCCAGCGAGAAGCTCCCGCCGAGCGCCGTGTAGGCCATGCCCACCCATCCCAGCAGGGCCGAGGAGAGCGCCGCCGAGGCGGCGATGCCCAGCTCCAGCTTGCCGTAGAAGCGCAACGGGTTCGCGCTCCGGTCGGCCCGCGCGCCGAGCCACAGGCTGCCGGCGCCGAGCCCGGCCATGAAGATGGCGAGCGTCGCGGCGGTAGCGGAGGTGGAGGTGCCGAAGATCAGGCGCAGCTCGCGGAGCCAGGCGGTCTGGTAGATGAGCCCGCACGCGCCCGAGCACAGCACCAGCGCGGCGACGAGGCCGAGTCCCACCGTCCGCGGTTCGCCCGGTGCCGTCTCCGCGGTGGCGGCCGACGAGGCGCGCCCCGCCGCGCCGCCGTTGCTCACGAGCCCTCCGCCGGTTGACCGTCCGACCGGTCATCGGGCGGAATGCAACGGGACTTGAGGGCAATTTGCGAGAGGCTGAGGGGCGCGGGCGCGCCCTACTCCGCTCCCGCCCGCGTCAGCCGGCGCGCCAGGGCCGTGAGCGGCACGCCGGGGCGCGCGGGGTCCACCCAGCGCAGACCGGCGCGGCGGGGCGCGGCGCCGGTCAGCGTGCCGCGCCACACCTCCACGGTGATGGCGCGATGGGTGATGGTGTGGCGGACCGTCCGCCCCGCGGGCGCCAGGCGCGCCTTGAGGCCGAGCCGCGCCAGCGCCGGCCGCAGCGCGCGCACCGGTGAAGCGTGGCCCGTCAGCTCGACGCCCGGGGGCTCCCACAGTCCGGTGAGCAGAGGGCCCTCCCGCCGCGCCATCAGGACGCGGCCGCCCCGGGCGATCAGCGCCACCGCCCGGCACACGGTCTCGGTAGCCCGGCGCTGGGCGGCGGGCGGAAACTCCTCGACCCGCCCCATCGCCAGCGCCCGACACGACTTCCGCAGCGGACAGCGGCCACAGGCGGGCGCGCGCGGCGTGCAGAGGGTGGCCCCCAACTCCATGACGGCCTGGTTCCAATCGCCCGGTCGCCGCATCGGAACCAGGACGTCCGCGAGCGCCCACAGGCGCCTGGCCCCGCGCGGGTCGCGGATGGCGGCGGGCACCGCGAACAGGCGCGCCAGGACGCGGGCGACGTTGCCGTCAAGCACCGGGAGCGGGCGGTCGAAACATATGGAGAGCACCGCCCCGCGGGTGTAGCGGCCGACGCCGGGGAGCCGGCCGAACGCCTCCGGATCGTCGGGCACGCGGCCGGCGTGCTCGCGCATCACGGTCTGCGCGGCCTCGTGAAGATGCCGGGCGCGGCGGTAGTAGCCGAGCCCGGCCCAGGCGTCGAGCACCTCGGCCGGCTTGGCCCGCGCCAGGGCCGCCAGGGTCGGGAAGCGGACCAGGAACGCGTCGTAGTACGGTCGCGCGGTCGCGACCTGCGTCTGTTGCAGCATGACCTCGGAGAGCCACACCGGATAGGGGTCGCGGGTGCGGCGCCACGGCAGGTCGCGCCGGTGCGCGTCGTACCAGGCGAGCAGGCGGCGCTGGAGCGTGGCGGCGGCCGGCGCCGTGATCGGCGAACGGAGATCAGGCGACATGGCGGGACCCGAGCAGATCCGTGACGACTTCGTGCGCGTCGTGCAGCACCCCGACGCGGCGCTCGACTTGGCGCGCGCCGCCCTCCTGGTGGCGGCCGAGGCCGACCCGCGCGTCGACATCGACGGTCAGCTCCACACGCTCGACACCTGGGCGGCCGAGCTGCGCCGCCGCCTCGCCCCCGACTGGAACAACCTCCAGAAGCTGGCGCGCCTGCGCAGCTTCGTGTTCGAGGAGCTGGGGTTCCAGGGCGACGCCAAGGACTACTTCAGCCCCAGCAACTCGCTCCTGCACGAGGTCATCCAGCGCCGCCGCGGCGTGCCGCTCACCCTCAGCATCATCTTCATGGAGCTGGGCTGGCGCATCGGCATCCCGTTCGAGGGCGTGGGCTTCCCGGGGCACTTCCTGATCCGCTTGACCGGCGAGCCGCGCGACCTGGTGCTGGACCCGTTCAATCACGCGCGCACCATGCACGAGGAGGATTGCCGGCGGCTGCTCGACGAGGTGACCGGCGGGCGGCTGGAGTTCGACGACCGGCTGCTGGCCTCGGTGTCGAAGCGCGACATGATCACGCGGCTGCTGCGGAACCTCAAGGGCGCCTACCTCCGCGCGGACGACGATGAAGGGGCGCTGGCGGCGGTGGAACGCCTGCTGCTGCTCTCCCCCGACGATCACGACGAGGTGCGGGACCGCGGTCTGCTGCTGTTCCGACTGCGGCGCCATGGTGCCGCGCTCGACGCGCTCACCGCCTATCTCAAGGCCCGCCCCGAGGCCCCCGACCGCGACGCGGTCGCCCAGCAGGTCGTCGCCCTGCGCCAGCTGCTGGCGGACCTCAACTGACCCTCGCCGGGCGCTCCCTCCGGCGACCGCCTCGCCTCAGCGCACCGGCCCGACCGGAGGCACCTTCGCGTCCTTGAGATTGGGCGTCGGCGCCTGCGAGCCGGTCCAGGCGCACTGCATCGGCTCGCCGCAGCGCGGGCACTCGATGCGCGCCGCCGCACCCTCTTCGGCGGTGGGCATCCACCGCTCCACCTTCTGCTGGCAGCCGGCCGTGTAGCACAGATAGACGCACAGAGGCATCGCGTTCACTCCCTCGTTCACCCTTGAACCCCAGGACCGCGCCTCCGGACCCGTCGCGCGCTCGCGCGCCCCACCCTACGGCGGTTCCGCCCCGGGCGGCGAGGGCTCGACGATCAGGGCGTGGACGGTGAGCCCCTGGCCCTCGGGCGAGAGCTTGACCACGTGATGTCCGCGCGACGACGAACGAGGCGCCGCGCCCGTCGAGCCGCGCGTCCGCGCCCAAGGCGTCTCGGCCGAGCCACTTCTCGTCGCGCAGCACCCAGACGCGCACCGTCCCACCGCGCGGCGGGCTCAACACCGCCCACAGCGCGCCGGCATCATAGCGCAAGGCGATGAAATTCTCCGCCCCGCCGCGCGCCGCGGTCGGGCCCTCGGCGCCCGGACTCCAGAGTCCGACCGGATACGGCACGTACGGCTGGCCCTCGACCTGGAAGCGGAACTGCGCGGTGAAAGGTTGCGCCGTG
>VBPB01000036.1 GCA_005893365.1 Candidatus Eiseniibacteriota bacterium | reverse complement strand
TTGAACGGGCTTCGGAGCCACGAGAAGTTCATCCCCGGAGATGTGTTCACGCTTCCGTTCGATCAGGTGGCGTTGTTCATCCGGCACCTGTGGGCGACCGATGGAAGCCTCTGGCTCGGCGATGGACGCCAGGCGCGCCTCTACTATTGCTCCACGAGCATGCGCATGATCCTGGACCTGCAGTCGCTCCTGCTTCGTTTCGGGATCCTGGGCCGCATCAAGACCTTCGCTCAGGGCGTCCACCGCCCACTCCATCGTGTGGACCTCTACGCGGCCGAGAATCAGCTGCGGTTCCTGGAGGACATCGGTATCCACGGAGCGCGCGGGGAGCAGGTGGAGCCCGTGGCCGCGTACCTCCGGTCGCTGACCTCGAATACGAACCTGGACACCGTGCCGGTCGAAGTTTGGGACACGGTGAGGGCGAGCATGTTGGTCCATGGTGTGACGACGCGTGGGATGGCGAAACATCTCGGGAGGGCCTACAACGGTTCGGTGCTCTACAAGCACGCCCCGAGTCGCGAGCGATTGGCAGCGGTCTCTACGGCCCTCGATGAGCCGGATCTGCATTGCCTGGCCGAATCGGATGTCTTCTGGGACACGATCCTCTCGATCGAGCCAAGGGGAGAAGAACCGGTCTTCGACGCGACGGTGTCCGGAACACACAACTTCATCGCCAACGGCATCGTTGCCCATAACAGCGTCGAGCAGGACTCGGACGTCGTGCTGTTCGTGTTCCGCGAGGAGTACTACAAGCCCGACGATCCGGCGCTCAAGGGCAAGGCCACCATCATCATCGCCAAGCAGCGCAACGGCCCGACCGGCGACGTGACGCTCACCTTCCTGCGTGAGTTCACCAAGTTCGTGCCCTACAGCCCGATGATGGTGGGCGAGACCGAGCCGGACTTCTAGCCGATGGAGGACTTCCTCCCCGCGCGCGGCGTCCGGTTCGTGCGGCGGCGGGCGTTCGACTGGGTCGCCGAGGTCGGCCGCGTCACGCTGATGCTGCGCGACGTGGTGCGGTTCCTGATCCCCGGGCTGCGCTCGTTCGGCCGCCTCGTCCAGCAGATGAACGCCATCGGCGTGGGCTCGCTGTGGCTGGTGGTGGTGGTGAGCCTGTTCACCGGCGCGGTCGCGGCGGTGCAGGCGGCCTACCAGTTCACCGCCGTGGTGCCGATGCGCTACCTGGGCTCGGTCATCCTGCGCTCGGTCATCATCGAGCTGGGCCCGGTGCTGACCGCCCTCGTGATCGGCGGCCGCGTGGGCGCCTCGATCGCGGCCGAGCTGGGCACCATGAAGGTGACCGAGCAGATCGACGCACTGCGGGCGATGGCCATCCATCCGGTGCGCTACCTGGTGGTGCCGCGGGTGGTGGCGGCGGTGATCATGCTGCCGATCATCACCATCTTCTCGGATGCCATCGCCATCTTCGGCGGCTACGTGGTGGCCATCACCTCGATCGGCGTCTCGTCGCACACCTACACGCAGAGCTTGAAGGACTTCTTCCTGATGAAGGACCTGTGGTCCGGGCTGATCAAGTCGTTCTTCTTCGGCGGCATCATCGGCACGATGGGCTGCTTCCACGGGTTCGCGACCGAGGGCGGCGCCGAGGGCGTGGGGCTCGCGACCACGCACGCGGTCGTGGCCTCGTGCGTGCTGGTGCTGATCAGCGACTACGTGCTGGCCAACGTCCTGTTCCGGTTCATCTTCGCCGCATGATCCGGATCCGCGGGCTGCGCAAGCACCTGGGCACGCGCCAGGTGCTGGACGGCGTGGACCTCGACATCGCCGCGGGGGAGACGGTCGTGGTGATGGGCCGCAGCGGCACCGGCAAGAGCGTTCTGCTCAAGCACATCATCGGGCTGATGAAGCCCGACGCCGGCAGCATCGAGGTGGAGGGGCAGGAGATCGTCGGCATGGGCGAGCGCGAGCTGGACGCGGTGCGCCGGCGGTTCGGGATGCTGTTCCAGAGTGCCGCGCTGTTCGACTCGCTCACGGTGGGCGAGAACGTGGGGGTGGGGTTGCGCGAACACCAGCGGCTGCCGGAGCCCGAGGTACGCCGGCGCGTCGCCGAGCGCCTCGAGTGGGTGGGCCTGTCGGGGGTCGAGGCGATGAAGCCGGGCTCGCTCTCGGGCGGCATGCGCAAGCGCGTCGGGCTGGCGCGCGCCATCGCCATGGACCCGCAATACATCCTGTACGATGAGCCGACCACCGGGCTCGACCCCATCATGGCCGACGCCATCGACGGATTGATCCGGGGCATGCAGCAGCGGCTTTCCGTCACATCGGTCGTGGTGACGCACGACATGACCAGCGCCTACAAGGTGGCGGACCGGATGGCGATGCTGCACGACGGGAAGATCGTGTTCACCGGCACGCCGGACGAGGTGCGCGCGACCACGCATCCGATGGTGCGGCAGTTCGTCGCCGGCTCGAGCACCGGCCCCATCCGACCGCTGTGATGCGAGGGAGGCGCGATTGAGCCGCAGGACCGAGATCCAGGTGGGGCTGACCGTGCTGGTCGCGGTCGCAATTCTATTGTGGGGGGTCACCTGGCTCAAGGAGTTCCAGCTCCAGCAGTCGGTGCGGACCTGGAAGGTGTGGTTCCCGCAGACCGGCGGCTTGAGCTCGAGCGACGAGGTGCAGGTGAACGGCCTGCGCAAGGGCGAGGTGCGCACGGTCCACCTGACCGGGGACGGCGTCATCGTCGAGCTGGCGCTGGCCTCGGACATCACGCTCACCCACGACTCGCAGGTGGCGATCCGCAACCTGGGCGTCATGGGTGAGAAGGTGATCTCGGTGGACTACCGGAGCACCGGTACCCACTGGACCGAGCGCGACACCCTCCCGGGCATCTACGACCGCGGCATCCCCGAGGTGATGGGCGACGTGGCCAAGACCATCGAGGCGGTGACGCAGCTGGCCAGCAAGCTCACCGAGCTGGTGGGCACGACCGACCGCAAGGGCGACCTGTCCGCGACCATGAAGAACGTGCGCCTGACCAGCGAGGAGCTGCGCAACACGGTCAGCGAGAGCCGCCGCGCGCTGCGCGGGGCGCTCGGCGACTTCGCGGCCTCGGCCAAGACCGCCCGCGGGCTCACCACGGACCGGGAGTCGCAGCTCGGCAAGGGGATCGCCGACTTCAGCTCGGCCGCGGGCAAGCTCGACCGGCTCTCCGACCGGATGGACTCGCTGAGTGTGCGGATGCAGAGCATCAGCGGCAAGGTGGACCGGGGCGACGGCACCCTCGGCAAGCTGGTCAACGACCGCAAGCTCTACACCGACTTCGCCGCCACGGTGGACTCGCTGCGGATCCTCATCAGCGACGTGAAGAAGAACCCCAAGCGCTACTTCAAGGTCAGCGTCTTCTAGAGGAGCCCATGGCCAAGGCCGCCAAGCCCCACTTCTTCTGCACCGCCTGCGGCAACGAGGCGGCGCGCTGGTTCGGGCGCTGTCCGTCGTGCGGCGCCTGGAACACCGCCTCCGAGGCGCCCGCCGTAGCACCCGCCGCCTCGGGCGCGGGGGCCAAGGGCGGGCGCGCGCAGGCGCGCGAGCGCACCAGCCGCGCGCGCTGGGCGCCGGCGAGCGCCGCCGCGGGCCCGCGGCCGCTCGCGGCGGTCGAGGTCTCGGGCTTAGGGCGGCTCGGCACCGGCATGCGCGAGCTGGACCGCGTGCTGGGCGGCGGGCTCGCGACCGGTTCGCTGCTGCTGGTGGGCGGCGATCCCGGGATCGGCAAGAGCACGCTGCTCCTGCAGATGGCGATCGCACTCGCCCGTCCCGCCGGCGCCACCGGCCCGGCGCGGCGGGTGCTCTACGTGGCGGGCGAGGAGAGCGAGGAGCAGGTGCGGATGCGCGCGACCCGGCTCGGCGCCATCCCCGAGGCGTTGCTCATCCTGTGCGAGACCGATCTCGAGGCCGTGCTCGAGGCGGCGGCCCAGGTCAAGCCCGAGGTGATGGTGGTGGACTCGATCCAGACCATCGCCCGATCCGACCTGGAGGGGAGCCCCGGGACCGTCACCCAGATGCGCGAGTGCGGGCTGGCGCTGCTCCACTACGCCAAGGCGACCCGCACCTCGGTGCTGCTGGTCGGCCACGTGACCAAGGACGGGACGGTCGCGGGGCCACGGGTGCTGGAGCACATGGTGGACGCCGTGCTGTATCTAGAGGGCGAGCGCTACCAGCACTACCGCGTCCTGCGCGCCGCCAAGAACCGGTTCGGCGCCACGCACGAGCTGGGCGTGTTCGAGATGACCGACCGCGGGCTCGCCGAGGTGGCCAACCCGAGCGCCGCATTCCTCTCGGGGCCGGCCGACGGGAGCACCGCGCGTCCGGTGGCCCCCGGCGCGGCGGTGGTCGCGAGCCTCGAGGGGTCGCGACCGCTGCTGGTCGAGGTGCAGGCGCTGGTCTCGACCTCGTTCTACGGGACGCCGCAGCGCGTGACCAGCGGCTTCGACGGCCGGCGGCTGGCGGTGCTGCTCGCGGTCCTCGAGCGCCGCGTCGGCCTGCGCCTCGGCCGGCACGACGTGTTCGTCTCGGTGACCGGCGGCCTCACGCTCGAGGAGCCCGGGACCGATCTGGGCGTGGCGCTGGCGGTCGCCTCGTCGTTCAAGAGCCGGCCGCTGCTGGAGCGGACCCTGGCGGTGGGCGAGGTGAGCCTCTCGGGCGAGCTCAGGCGCGTGCCGCGCCTCGATCTGCGGCTGCGCGAGGCGGCCCACCTGGGGTTCGTGCGCGCGGGGGTGCCACGGGTGCAGCGCGAGGAGGGTGCCGGCACCGGCATCGAGGTGGTGCCGCTCTCGAGCCTGCGCGAGGCGTTCGAGACGCTGCTCAGGGCACGGGTCGAGGCCGAACCGGAGCCGGCCTTAGGCGCGCGACCCGAGGGCGCGCCGGCCCGGCCGCCGGGCGCGGGCACCGCACCGAGCCGGTCCCGATGAGCGTCACCGCCATCCTGCTGTGCGCGGGCCGCGGCGAGCGGCTGGGCGCTTCGGTCCAGAAGGCGCTGGTGCCGCTCGCCGGACGTCCGCTCTTCACCTGGAGCCTGGAGGCGCTGGAACGCACGGCGGCGGTGAGCCACATCGTCGCGGTGGGCCCGGTCAAGCGCATGAAGGAGCTGCTCGCCGCCGCGGGGATGACCCCGGGCAAGCTCGTGGCCTGGTCCGAGGGCGGCCGCGAGCGCCAGGACTCGGTCGCGCGCGGGCTCAGGGTGCTGCCCGAGGGCACGACGCTGGTGGCCATCCACGACTGCGCGCGGGCGATGGTGACGCCCGACCTCACGGCACGGGTGATCGCCGACGCGCTGCAGCACGGTGCCGCCATCGCCGCGGTCGCGGTGGCCGACACGCTCAAGCGCGGCGCGCTCGGGAGCATCGAGACCACGGTGCCGCGCCAGGGTCTGTGGAACGCCCAGACGCCGCAGGTGTTCCGGCGCGACTGGCTCGAGGCCGCGCACGCCGCCGCGGGCCGGCACGCCACCGACGACGCGGCGCTGGTGGAAGCCCTCGGCCATCGCGTGCACTTGACCGAGGGCGAGGCGCTCAACTTCAAGATCACCACCGCCCAGGATCTCGAGTTGGCCGAGGCCTGGCTCACCCGGACCTCGGCCAGGACCTGACATGGCGACGCGCGCCGGCATCGGCTACGACATCCACGCCAAGGCGGCCGGGCGGCCACTGGTGCTGGGCGGCGTGCGGTTCGAGAGCGACTGGGGCCTCGCGGGCCACAGCGACGCCGACGTGATCGCGCACGCGATCGGCGACGCGTTACTCGGAGCGATGAGCCTCGGCGACCTGGGCGAGCACTTCCCGCCTGGCGATCCGGCGTGGCAGGACGCCTCGAGCCTGGACCTGCTGCGCCGCATCCACGCCCTGGTCTTGGCCCGCGGCGGTCGCATCGTCAACGTGGACGCGAGCGTGGTGGCCGAAGCGCCCAAGCTGGCGCCCCGGCGCGCCGAGATGTGCGCCGCGATCGCGCGGGCCCTGGGGCTCGTCGAGGGGCAGGTGTCGGTCAAGGCCACCACCCACGAGCGGCTGGGCGCGCTCGGCCGCGGCGAGGGCATCGCCGCCTGGGCGGTGGCGATGGTCGAGGTGCCGGAATGAGCCGCGGCGCCGGTCTCGGGTCGGGCGCCTGATGCCGGTCCGCGTCCGCTTCGCCCCGAGCCCCACCGGCTGGCTCCACGTCGGGGGGGCCCGCACCGCCTACTTCAATTGGCTGTTCGCCCGCCAGCACGAGGGCGCCCTGGTCCTGCGCATCGAGGACACCGACGTCGCGCGCTCGAGTGCCGAGAGCGAGGACGGCGTGCTCGACGACCTGCGTTGGCTGGGCCTGGGCTGGGACGAAGGCCCGGACTTGGGCGGCCCGTGTGGGCCCTATCGACAGAGCGAGCGGTTGAGCCTCTATCGCGACCGCGCCGCGCACCTGGTGGGACAGGGCGCGGCCTATCCCTGCTTCTGCACCGACGCCGAGCTGGAGGAGCGCCGGCGCGCCGCCCTGGCCGCCGGCCGCCCGCCCCACTACGACGGCCGCTGTCGCGGCCTCTCGGCCGCGGAGTGCCACGCGCGGCGGGCGGAGGGGCGCCCGGAGAGCGTGCGCTTCATCGTGCCCGCCCAAGGCCAGCGGCTCGACGACCTGGTGCGCGGCGAGGTCGCGTTCCCCGCCGGCATGGTGGGCGACTTCGTCCTGCTGCGCTCGAACGGCCTGCCGACCTACAACTTCGCGTGCGTGGTGGACGACGCCGGCATGCGCATCTCGCACGTGATCCGCGCCGAGGAGCACCTCTCCAACACGGCGCGCCAGCTGATGCTCTACCAGGCGCTGGGCGAGCCCGCCCCCCACTTCGCCCACGTGCCGCTCATCTTGAACGCCGACCGCACCAAGATGAGCAAGCGCACGGGCGAGGCCGCGGTGGCGGTGGGCGACTGGCGGCGCGCGGGATTCGTCCCGGAGGCCCTGCTGAGCTACCTGGCCCTGCTCGGCTTCCACCCCGGCGACGACCGCGAGATCCTGACCCGTGAGGACCTGCTCGCCTGCTTCTCGCTGGACCGGGTGGGCAAGAGCGGCTCGGTCTTCGATCCGGACAAGCTCCGCTGGGTGAACGCCCACTACCTCCACCACGCCGGCCGGGAGCGCCTCGCGACCTGGGGTGCCCCGTTCCTGCCCGATCCGGCGCGCTCACTCGCGCCCGCGGCACTCGGGGCGCTGCTCGAAGGCGTGCGCGGCAACCTCACCACGCTCGCCGACCTGCCCGGCGAGCTGGCGCCGTTCCTGAGCGAAACGCTGGCTTGGGAGCCCGACGCCGAGGCGGCGCTCGCCGCCGGGCGCGCCGTCGAGGTGTGCGCGGCCCTGGCCGCGGCACTGGCCGACCTTGCGCCCTGGAGCGGTGAACAGGTTAAATCCGCGCTTCAGTCGGTGGGCCGCGCGCTGGGCGTCAAGGGCCGCGACCTGTTCCAGCCGGTGCGGGCCGCATGGACGGGCCGGACGCACGGGCCCGAGCTGCCGCTGGTCGCCGAGCTGCTGGGCCGCGACCGCTGCCTGGCCCGGCTGCGCGCGGTGGCCCTAAGGAACGGGGGAGCACGATGAAGGTCGCAGTCCTCATGGGCGGGACCACCTCGGAGCGCGCGATCTCGCTGCGCACGGGACGGGGCATGGCGCAGGCGGTGCGCCGGCTCGGGCACGAGGCCGTGGCCGTGGACGCCGCCGACGGCCGGCTGCTCCCGGCGGGCGAGGAGGAGAAGGCCGCCGCGGTGCAGGCGCTCAAGCCCGCGGGCCCGGCTGCGCTGGTGAGCGCCGAGGCCCTGCGCGAGGCCGACGTGGTGCTGATCGCGCTCCACGGTGGGGGGGGCGAGAACGGCACGCTCCAGGCGCTGCTCGACCTGGCCGGCAAGCCCTACACCGGCTCCGGGGTGATGGCGAGTGCCTTGGCGATGAACAAGGCGATGTCGAAGCGCGTCTTCGAGCAGGCCCAAGTCCCGACCCCGGCGTGGGTGCTCCTCGACAAGAAGACGGTCGCGAGCCTGGCCTGAGCGGGACCCCACGCGACCCCACGAGAATGCCGATGCCGTCATCGACCATCCACCTGGTCAAGCCGAACGAGGAGGGCTCCACGTTCGGGCTCACCATCGTCCACGAGTGGGCGGCGCTGCCGGCGGCGTTCACGGAGGCGGCCCGCTACGGGAACGAGATCCTGATCGAGGCCTTCATCGAGGGCCGCGAGCTGACGGTCGCGGTGATGGGCAACCGGGCGCTGCCGATCGTCGAGATCCGCCCCAAGAGCGGCTTCTACGACTACGAGGCCAAGTACACCGCCGGGCGCTCGGAGTACTTCTGCCCGGCGGACCTGCCGGAGCCGCTGGCGGAGCAGATCCGCGAGCTCGGCCTCAAGGCCTCGCAGGTGCTCGATTGCCGCGGGGTGACGCGCGTGGACTTCCGGCTCGATGCGCGCGACCGGGCCTGGTGCCTGGAGGTCAACACCATCCCGGGGATGACCCCCACGAGCCTGGTGCCGATGGCCGCCAAGGCCGCCGGCCTGTCGTACGAGGATGTGGTGCAGCGCATGCTGGATCTGGCCATCGAAGAAGCCCGCCGGCGTCGACTGGTGGTCGCCCGGCCGTGAACTCACGCGAGGAGTGACCATGGATCAGACGCAGCAGTTCCTCAAAGATCTGGTCGAAGCGCACGGCGCCCCGGGATTCGAGGCGAACGTGGCGCGGGTGATGCAAGGCTACCTCAAGGACGTGGGCCCGATCACCCGCGACCGCCTCGGCAGCTTCATCTGCGAGAAGCGCGGCTTAAGCGACGGGCCCCGCGTCATGCTGGCCGGGCACCTCGACGAGGTGGGATTCATGGTCAAGTCGATCAGCAAGGACGGCTTCGTCAAGTTCCTGCCGCTCGGGGGCTGGTGGGGGCACGTGGTGCTCGCCCAGCGCCTCATCATCAAGACGCGCAAGGGCGACGTCCTGGGCGTGGTGGGCTCCAGGCCGCCGCACGAGTTGCGCGACGAGGACCGCAAGAAGGTGCTCGA
>VBPB01000402.1 GCA_005893365.1 Candidatus Eiseniibacteriota bacterium | reverse complement strand
CAGCATGCGTTCGCCGAGGTCGCCGTGCGCCTTCTCGTACGCCGTGGCCATCGCGGGCCACACGGTGGGGTTGGCCATGAGGTTGGCCTGCACCGAATACTGCCGCCCCACCTGGTGTCCGGCGTCGGGGATGCAGTTCTTGCCGGTGTAGGCGGCGACCGATCCCTTGGCGTCCACCATCGCCACCTGCCGCCCGTCGTTGTGCGCGTCGGCCTTGAGCAGCGAGTCGAGCGCCTCTTGGGCGCTCCTGCCCCCGCGCATCAGGTCGAGGCCCCCCGGGCCGTAGTCCACCAGCACCAGCGACTGGGTCGCCACCGCCCCGACGCCGGCCTCGGCCCAGGGCACGACCGGTCCCACCGAGAAGTAGTGGGACTGAACTGCGACCCCCAGCTCGCCGGTGACGGAATCCCGGGCGACGATCGAGAACGTGTGGGCCACCGGCGAGGAAAGTCCGGTGACGGACGCGGTAGTGGCGAGCAGGAGGGGCATGAGGGCAACCCAGTTCATGGTGGGCTCCGTAATGGGGGTGGTCGACCAGCCTTCGCGTCGGGTTCTACCGCACCTGCTCGCCGCTGTCGAGCGGCCGTGCCGGCTCGTGGTCCCGCGCGCGCGCGCGCCCGGATGCGGTCGCCCGCGGGGCTTGCGCGCGAGCAGGGGTTGGCAGAGACTACCGCCAACGGTGCCGGGCCGCGCTGTTCCATTCTCGGTGGAGACCTCATTTGTTCCTGCTCCTGTGGATCTTGGGTGGTCTCATCGGCATCGCCCTGCTGGCGGCGGTGGTGCGGGCGTTCAGCCGTTCCGCGCGCACGCGCGCGGAGGTTCAGGAGGAGATCCGGCGCCTGCTGCACGGGGGCGTGATCGACCGGCCGCCGGGCCGCGGGTCCCAGGCGCGGCCGCGCCAGTCGCCGATGTGGCGCGTGCTCGCGGTCGGGCCGGTCCCGATCGACCGCCCGGTGGAGGCGCGGGTCGCGGGCTGGCAGGGCTGGATCGACCCGTGGCTCCAGATCGGCGAGACCCTGATGGTGCCGTCCCGGGTCGGGCCCGAGTTCAGCCTGCACGCCGAGCGGATGCCGAGCCTCGAGCACCCGTTGGTCGCGGCCCTCCGCCGCCAGGGTGCCGGCCTGGGCGCCGGGGCGCTGCACGCGCGGCCAGATCTCATGCGCGCCGAGGCGCGCTTCTCGGCGCGCCCCGAGGAGAACCGGCCGCTGTTCGCGTTCCTCGACGCCATGGGCGAGATCTCGGAGCTGCCGTACACGCGCTCGGGGCGGAAGACGGCCGAGGCGCCGCGGCTGCGCATCAAACGGGAGGCTTCATGAAGCGACTGCTGCTGGCCGCCGTGCTGAGCTTCGTCCTGCTGGGCTTGAGTGCCGCGCCCGCGGACGGACTGTCGGCGCTCCTCATCGCCGCCTGAGGCACTGGTCGCCCGCGGCCGCAGCCGCCGGGCTAAGGCCTCACGCCTCGGCCTGGCGCCGCGCCGCTAGCGCAGGCCCGCCGCCCAGGCCTCGCCCAGTGCCAGCGTGCCGGCGGGATCGAGCCCGGCGCGGAGGCGCGCGCGCAGGGCGAGCAGCCCGCCCAGCGACGCGGGCCCCGGGGGACGCCCCGCCGGCCCGCGCGCGCCGATGAGCGTGAGGCCGCACTCGGCCGCCGCCTCGGCGGCGGATGACGCCTCCTCCGCCCGCGGGAACAGATGCAGCCGACCGGCGGGCGCGTGGAACACGAACGGACCCGCGGCCGGTCGCGCGAGCCAGGTGGCCAGGGCGGCCGGGGTGTTGGCGGTGGTCGTGAACGAGAGCCGCGGGCCCTCGGTCTCCTCGAGGTCGGCGAGGGTCTGGACCAGGGCCGCCGCCGCCTCGCCCGCGAGCCGCGCGGCGGGGGCCCCCAGGGCGGACGTGGTGGCGGACTCCTGCGCCTGGACCCACGCCGGCTCGTCCTCCAGGCCGACCACGACGGTGAAGGGGGCGTCGGTGCCGAGCGCCGGCGCGGTGGCCAGGGACCGTTCGACCACGGTGAGCCACGCCGGCTCGAGGCGCGGGAAGATCCGCCAGCGCGCGGCGTCGGCGAGCGCGGCCGCGTCCGCCCCGTAGCACAGCGCCACGCGCGCGCCGGGCGCGGGCGCGATCTTGAGGCTCGCCGCGACGATCACCGCCAGGCCGCCGCGCGAGCCGCACAGCAGGCGGTGGGTGCCGTAGCCGGCGACGTTCTTGACCACCTTGCCGCCGCTGCGCGCCCGCGTGCCGTCGGCGAGCACGAGGTGCGCCCCCAGGATGCGGTCGTGCGGGGCGCCGAAACGCAGCCGCCGCGGGCCCGAGGCGTCGGCCGCGAGCAGGCCGCCCACCGTGGCGCGGCTCGCGTGCGCGGCCTCGAGCGGCAGCTCCTGGCCGCGCGCGGTGAGCGTGGCGCGCAATGTGGCGATGGTGACGCCGCACTCGACGGTGACGGTGAAGTCCTCCGGGTCGTACTCGATGACCCGGTCGAGCGCGGTGAGATCGAGCGCCAGGTCGTAGCAAGGGGGCGGGGTCTCCTGCGCGAGCGCCACGCCCGCGCCCCAGGGCACCACCGCCAGCCCATCGCGCGCCGCCGCGCGCAGCGTCTCGGCCACCTCGTCCGCCGAGGCCGCCCGCACCGCCTGACGGGGCGCGGTGCCGCCGATC
Source organism: Candidatus Eiseniibacteriota bacterium (assembly GCA_005893365.1). Classification (GTDB taxonomy): domain Bacteria; phylum Eisenbacteria; class RBG-16-71-46; order RBG-16-71-46; family RBG-16-71-46; genus WS-11. The sequence continues at coordinate 284 of VBPB01000402.1, read as the reverse complement.
GCGTAGGCCGCGGGGTCGGCCGACCGGGCTTGAGCCGCGGCGATGGCCCCGCCGCTCGGGCCCGTCATCGCGAGGCTCCGGTCACGGGTCGCATCAGATCCACGGCCCCTCCGCATCGGCGCGCACCGTCATGCCGCCCATCTGCGCCGGCCGCGGCGCGTGGCCGTCGCCGTCGCCGGGGAGGATCTTCCCGGGGTTGAGCAGGCCGTCGGGATCGAACGCGCGGCGCACCCGCTCCATCAGCGCCAGATCCTCGGGCGCGAACAGCTCGCGCATCATCGGCC
>VBPB01000401.1 GCA_005893365.1 Candidatus Eiseniibacteriota bacterium | reverse complement strand
GATCCGCGAGGTCATCGGCCCGGGCGGCAAGATCATCAAGCGCATCACCGAGGAGACCGGCGCCCAGATCGACATCGAGGACAGCGGCGAGGTGCGCATCGCCGCGGTCAATCGCGAAGGCGGCAAGCGGGCCGAGGAGATGATCCGCAACATCACCGAGGACCCCGAGGTCGGCAAGGTGTACCAGGGCAAGGTGCGCAGCGTCGTCACCTTCGGCGCGTTCGTCGAGATCGTGCCGGGGCGCGACGGGCTGCTGCACATCTCGGAGATCGACCACCATCGCGTCGCCCGCACCGAGGACGTCCTCAACGTGGACGACCTGGTGATGGTCAAGGTCATCGGGGTCGACCGGGACGGCAAGATCAAGCTCTCGCGCAAGGCGCTGCTGCCCGAGCCCGAGGGTGGGGTCCCCGCGGGCGCCGGCGCCGGATACGGCGGTGGCGGCCGGGAGCGGGATCGCGGCGGAGACCGTGGCCGCGACCGCGATCGGGACCGCGGACGACGCCGCTAGGCATCACACCTCCCCGCTGAGACGTCGGGGGGCAGGGCGACCTGCCCCCCGCGTGTCCTCTCACGAACCATGGAACGGACCTACCGCAAGTCGGTGACGCCGTCGGGCATCACGCTGCTCACCGAGACCATGCCCGAGCGGCTCACCTGCTCGCTCGGGCTGTGGGTCAAGTGTGGCGCGCGCGACGAGCCCGCCGAGTGGCTCGGCATCTCCCACCTGGTCGAGCACATGCTCTTCAAGGGCACCGGGCGGCGCGACGCCCGCGCCATCGCCCAGAGCCTCGAATCCCTGGGCGGGCACCTCGACGCCTTCACCGCGCGCGAGCAGGTGTGCGTTTACGCGCGGGCGCTGGGCGAGAACCTCCCCGAGGTCGTCGACGTGCTGGCCGACATCGTCTGCCGCTCGACGCTCGCCCCGGTCGAGGTGGAGCGCGAGAAGGCCATCGTGCGCGAGGAGATCCTCTCGTACGAGGACAACCCCGAGGAGAAGATCAACGACCTGCTCTCCGAGCAGGTGTGGGGCGGCCACGCGCTGGGACAGCCCATCCTGGGCACCGCCGAGACCGTGGACGCGCTCACCGCCGCGCAGCTGCGCGACTACCACGCGCGCCGCTACCGGCCCGAGAACCTGCTGGTGTCCGCCGTGGGCCCGCTCGAGCACGAGCGCGTCGCGGCGCTGGTCGAGCGGCACTTTGCGCCGCCCACGGGCGAGCCGATGCCCCTCTCGGCCGCCCCGCCGCCGTTCCGGCCCTCGGTGCGCCACGAGGTGAGCGACCTGCAGCAGCTCTACATCTCGCTCGGGACGCGGGCCGTCCCCTATGCGGACGCCGGGAACCCCGTGCTGTCGGTGCTCAACACGCTGCTCGGCGGCGGCATGAGCTCACGCCTGTTCCAGAGCGTGCGCGAGGAGGCGGGCCTGGCCTATTCGGTCTACTCGGTGCCCGACCTCTACCGCGACGCCGGGATGCTCTCGATCCACATGGGCGTGCTGCCCGAGCGCGGCCGCGAAGCACTCGCCCGCACGCGCGACGAGCTGGAGCGGCTGCGCCGCGACGGTCCCGACGAGGAGGAGTTCGTCGCCGCCCAACGCCAGCTCAAGGGCGGCGTGGTGATGGACAACGAGAGCATCTCGACGCGCGTGATCCAGCTCGCCCACGAGGAGATCTACCGGGGCGGCTACGCGTCGCTCCAGGAGCAGATCGACCGGGTCCTGAGCGTCACCCGCGAGCAGGTGGCGGACGCCGCCCGCCACTACCTCGATCCGTCGCGATTCGCGCTGACCGCGCTAGGGCCCGCTCCAGGCGGACCGCTCAGCGAGAAGGACTGGGCGGTGGCGGGCTGACGCCGGCGGGAACGGCGGTGGCGATGCCGGTGGGCGTGGATCTCTTCGCCCGCAACATGCCCGCAACCACCGGCCCTGATCGGCGCGCCCCGGCCCGTCACGCCCTCGTGTCATGACCTCCCGTGGTTGCGTGCACGTGGTGGGTCGGCCGCCGGCGATGGAAGTAGGAGAGTGCCACCCGCACCCGCCGCTCGAGCGGGGCATCGGGGATGTTCTCGCACAGCGCCGCGGCCGCCCGGGCCTCGTCGGCGCGGAAGCCGAGGCCGCGCAGCCAGGGGATGACCTCGTTCGCCTTGGCGCGCGCTTCGGCCGCATTCGCCTGAGCCTTGGCTTCAGCCTCGGCGCGGGCTCTCTCCTCGGCCTCGGCGAGCGCCGCCGCCCGCCGGTCGGCCGCCGCGCGCTGCGCCTCCTCCCGCTTCTCGTCCATGAAGCCGGCCCCGAACACGCGCTCCGCTTCAAACTGGTTGTGGGCGCGGCAGCGGATGCGGATGCCCGCCACGGTCGCCTCGCCGCCGCGGGC
>VBPB01000035.1 GCA_005893365.1 Candidatus Eiseniibacteriota bacterium | reverse complement strand
GAGGTGGGCCTCGCGCCGATCCGCAAGATGCTCGAGGCCGCGGGCGTCCGGACGCGGCGGTAGCCCGCGGACCCTGCGGACGCCATCCAGCGAAACCTGCTGATTCGCCTCGCGAACGATCTCCGCCTCCCACGGTTTCGGCGCTTCGCTCCGCGGACCTTTTCCTTTATCCTGATCTCCCCCACTCGGGAGGGACGCCATGCGCGCATACGCCGCTGCCCGGTTGGCCGGGGTGTTCTCGATCGCGCTGCTCGGGCTCGCGCCGGGTGCGCGCGCCGCCAGGGCAGTGCTCGACTACGACGGCGTGCCGAAGGGCGGCGACTTCCGCACCACGCCCTACACCGAGAACGGCATCACCACGACGGTCGACCAGGGCCACTACGAGCTCGAAGCCGACGCGACCGGCGCCGACGGCGACCAGGCGTTCAACCTCGACGAGGAGAACCCGGACGCCGCGGGGCCGCCGGTCCCGTCGAAGGTCACGATCATGGCCTACCCGGCGAGCACGTTCGACGTCGTGAGCCTCGATGTGATCAATCCCGCGGACTCGGTCGGCGAGTACACGATCTCGGCGATCGGCGGCACGGGCGGGAGCATCCCGGCGCCCGTCACCGCGGGCCAGATCCATTTCGCGGACTACGCCCCGGCGTTCCACGGCATCACTGCAATCGTCATCACGCAGAACACGCCGCAGACGTGCGGCCCGACGCAGCTCCCCTGCCGCCACGCCTTCACGTTCGACGATCTCACCGTGAACGTGCTGCCCGAGCCAGGCGGGGCCGCGTCGCTGTTCGCGGCGGGGCTCGCGGTATTCGCGCTGCGCCGCCGCGCGCGCTGAACCCACCGGCTCGCGATGGCGGACGCGATCGACGCCGACGACGTGCTCGGCTACGCCGAAGCCTGGCGCGCACAGGGGCGCGGCGCGGCGCTCGCGACCGTCGTATCGACGTGGGGCTCCGCGCCGCGCCCCGTCGGCAGCCAGCTCGTCGTGAGCGACGCGGGCGAGTTCTTCGGCTCGGTGTCGGGGGGCTGCATCGAGGGTGCGGTGATCGAAGCCGCACAGCGCGTGATCGCCGGCGGAGGCATCCAGCGGCTGCGCTTCGGCGTCACCAACGAGATGGCCTGGGAAGTCGGCCTCGCGTGCGGCGGCGACATCGAGATCTTCGTCGAGAGGATCGAGTGAAGCGCGAGCTGCTCGATCGACTGCTGCGCGCGCGGCGCGCGAAGCGGCCCGCGGCGGTCGTCACGGATCTCGAAACGGGCGAGCAGTGGTTAGTCGAGTCGGGCGAGCGCGCACCCGGCGGTGTCGGCGAAGAGACACTCGCGGCGGTGCGCGCGGCGCTGCGCGCGGATCGCGCAGGCCCGGTGGAGATCGGCGGCCGCGCGCTGTTCATCAACGTCTACAACCCGCCGCTGCGCATGATCGTGATCGGTGCCGTCCACATCGCCCAGCCGCTCGTGGGCGCGGCGCGGCTCGCGGGCTTCGAGGTGTTCGTGATCGATCCGCGCCACGCGTTCGCGGCCGACGCGCGCTTCCCGGACGTCCGCGTCACGACGCAGTGGCCCGACGAGGCACTCGCCGCGCTCGCGCCCGACGCGCGCTGCGCGATCGTGGCACTCACCCACGATCCGAAGCTCGACGATCCCGCGCTCGCGATCGCGCTGCGCTCCGAGGCCTTCTACGTCGGCGCGCTCGGCAGCCGCAAGACGCACGCGAAGCGCGTCGAGCGGCTGCGCGAGCAGGGCGTCTCCGACGAGCAGATCGCGCGGATCCGCGGGCCGGTCGGGCTCGCGATCGGCGCGCGGACGCCGGCCGAGATCGCGATCTCGATCATCGCCGAGGTGGTCCAGCAGCTGCGGCAGCCGGCTTGAGCGCGGCGCGCAGCGAGCCGAAGGCGAGCGAAGACCATCAGATGAGCGAGCGCGAAGGCCCGGTGAGGGTAGCGGCGGTCGTGCTTGCGGCCGGCGCATCGCGGCGAATGGGCGGCGCGAACAAGCTGCTCGCGCCGTTCGAGGGCGAGCCGCTCGTCGCGCGCGCCGTCGATGCGGCGCTCGCGTCGCGCGCGGCGATCGTCGTCGTGGTGACGGGTTTCCAGCCCGCGCGCGTGCGCCGCGCGCTCGCCGGCCGCGACGTCGAGTTCGCGCACAACCGGTACCACGCGCGCGGGCTGGGCGGCTCGCTGCGGCGCGGCCTGCGCGCCCTCGACGACGGGATCGAGGGCGCGCTGATCCAGCTCGCCGACATGCCGTGGGTCCGCGCGGACCACCTCGACGCGCTGATCGCGGCATTCGCGCGCGCGCGGCGGCGGCCGATCTGCGTGCCGGTCCGCGGCCGGCGGCGCGGCAACCCGGTGCTGTGGCCGGTGCGTCACTTCGCCGCGCTGTGCGCGTTGCAGGGCGACGTAGGCGGTCGCGGTCTGCTCCGCCGTTATGCGGGCGAGGTCGTGCGCGTGGCGATGTCCGACGCCGCCGTCATGCGCGACGTCGATACGCTCGCGGATCTGAAGGCCGCTAGTGTCCCCCGCGCATCACGCGCGCGGCTTCCTTGATCGCCGCGCGGATCTTCGCGTACGTGCCGCAGCGGCACACGTTCTGCGACATCGCGATGTCGATGTCGTCGTCGGTCGGGTTCGGGTTCGCCACGATCAGCGCGAGCGCGGTCATGATCTGGCCCGGTTGGCAGTAGCCGCACGAGGCGACGTCGAGGTCGATCCACGCCTGCTGGATCGGGTGCAGATCGCCGTTCTGCTCGAGACCGTCGATCGTGGTCACCGGCTCGCTGACCGCGCTGATCGGAGTGATGCAAGGCCGCACGGCGCTGTCGCCGAGGTGGCTCGTGCACGCGCCGCACACGCCCACGCCGCAGCCGTACTTCGGCCCGGTCACGTCGAGCAGGTCGCGCAGCACCCAGAGCAGCGGCATGTCGGCGGGCGCGTCGACGGTGCGGGGCTGGCCGTTCACGGTCAGGTTGTAGACGGGCATCGGTCGACCTCTTTCAGCTCGTGGGATCCAGGACCGGGAAGCGGCTCGGCTGCGTTCCGGTCGCGCGCGCGTAGGCGTTGATGCAGGCGGCCGAGCCGGGCGGCAGGCCGAGCTCGCCGGCGCCGCCGGGCGTGTCGCTCGTGGCGTCGAAGATGAACACCTCGAACGAGCGCGGCGAGTGGTTCATGCGCGCCCAGTGGAAGTCGCTGAAGCTGCCCTCGACGATGTGACCGGCGTCGAGGTGGTTGCCCGCGCGGATCATCACCGAGAACGCGTCGATCAACACGCCCTGGAACTGCGCCTCGAGGCCCTTGCGGTTGATCGGCAGGCCCACGTCGACGGCGGCGTAAGCGCGGGCCAGACGCGGATTGGCCGGATCGACCGCGTCGATCTCGACCAGATAGGCCACGGCCGACCGATATTCGGCGTGCACCGCGACGCCGTAGGCGTGACCGGCCGGCGCCGCGCCCCACGCCGCCCGCTTGTCGCGCACCTTCTCGAGCACCCGGATCGCTCTGGGTGCGGAAGCCGACGTCGAGTTCGCGAGGTGATCGAGCCGGAACTGGATGTCGTCGGCGCCGAACGCCTGCGCGAGCCGGTCGACGAAGATCTCGTTCGCGGTCATCGTGAAGCCCGAGTAGATCGAGCGCCAGCTGCCGGTCGGGACCTCGAAGCGCATGTTGGTGATGCGCTGCTGGGTCGCGCCGAACTCGTACGGGACCGAGACCGTGGCGTTGAATGCCGCCTGCTCGATCTCCGGATGCGAGAGCGCGATGCCGGGCGGCGACAACGCGTCTCCGTAGCCGTGCCGCAGGTCCATCTCGGCGGCGGCGACCTGGTGCTCCCACGACTGGATCGTTCCGTTCGACCAGGTGGCGCGGATCGCGTGGTGCGTCATCGGCCGGAAACGGCCGTGGCGCATGTCGTCGTTGCGCGTCCACATCAGCTTGATCGGCAGGCCGACCTGCTGCGAGATCAGCGCTGCCTCGATCGCGGCCTCGCCGAACAGGCGCCGACCGAATGCGCCGCCGGCGAACGGGATGTGCAGCGTGATGTTGGCGTCGGGAATGCCCGTGGCGGCGGCGATCTGGCCGACTTGATAGTTCGGCGTCTGCGACGGGTACCAGATCGTCGCGGAGCTCGCGCGCACGTCGGCGACCGCGTCCATCACCTCGAGCGGCGCATGCGCGACGTACGGGAAGTCGAAGGTGGCGTCGAGCGACGAGAGGCCGGAGGCGACCGGCGTGAGCGCGGGCGTGAGCGACACCAGCGTGGTGCGGATGCCTTCACCCGACATCGCGGCCATCGGCCCCGGCTCCCAGTCGACCAACGGCTCGAGCGCGTTGCGCGCGGCGAGCGCGTGGTGGAACGAGGCGTTGTCCGCCACTGCGACCACCGCGATGCCGGTGGGCTGGGGAAAGGTCGAGCCCGTCTCGACCGGGCCGCGGTCGGGAAGGTTGATCTTCACGTAGACGATGCCGGGCGGCGGCGCCGGGAGACTCCAGCTCTCGGACACCCGGCCCTTGATGTCGGGTGGCCGCAGGACGACCGCGGGCTTCGCGTTGGCCGGATAGTCGGGCGCGTCGCCGGGCCGGAGATCCAATGTGTATTTCTGCTTGCCCGTGACGATGTCGCGCGCGTTCTTGCGGCCCTTCCCGTCCGCGCTACCGATGATCGTGTACTGGCTCGGATCCTTGAGCGGCAGCGGCGTGACGGGGATCGCGAGGGCAGCGGCTTCGGCCGATAGTTCGCCGAAGTTGGCGGCGCGGCCGGTCGCCGCGTGCATCACGAGCGACTTCTTCACCGTGATCTGATTTGGCGGCACGCTCCAGCGCGCCGCGGCCGCGGTGACCAGGCGCAGGCGCGCGTTCGCCGCCACCGTGCGCGCTGGCTCCCACATCGTGCGGATCGTCGACGAACCGCCCGTGATCGTGGTGGGCCGGTTCGAATCGCGGTCGCTGAGCTGGACGTCGACGCGGTCGTAATCCGCGTCCATCTCCTCGGCGATCATCATCGCCAGCGCCGTCGCGATGCCCTGACCTTTGTCCTGGCGCGGCAGCTGGAAGACGACGCGATTGTGTGGCGTCACTTCCAGCTTGAGCATGTACTTGTAGGGCGTCTCGACCGCGACCAGCGAATCGCCGATGTCGGACTGATCGGAGGTATTCCCGGGCCCCGGCAGCGCGGCGGCCTCTTCGCGCGTCAGGAAAACCCCGCCGATCATCAGCGTGGAGCCGGCAATCAGGACCTGAAGGAACTCGCGCCGGGTGGGTTCGAACGCCCCGCGCTGGTGTCCGGGCTCGATCGGATCCAATCGCCGCGCCATGCACCTCTCCTATCGACCACGCCGCGACACCGCGCACGCATGCCCGATGACGTGCTCACTATCGCACGGTGCGCACGCAACCCCCACGCAAAACGCGCGATCCCGCGGGTGAAGTCGTTAGGTCGCCGAACTTTTCGGAGCGCGCAGCCGATAGAGCCGCGCTGCGTTCGCCGCGAACAGGTGTTCCAGCGCCCGCGCATCGAGGTCGCTGCGCTCGGCGAAGATCTTCACCGAGTCGGGAAACTCGCTGTCCCAGTGGTAGTAGTCCGAGGCATAGCAGACCACGTCGGGACCGAACGCCTGCGTCACCCACGGCAGCGTGCGGTCGCCGGGCTCGGCGGTGAGGTAGCAGCGGCCGCGGAAATACTCCGACGGCGGCCGGTCGATCTGCGGCGCCTGCTCGGGCATGCGCTCCCAGTGTTCGTCGAGGCGCTCGAGCCAGAACGGCAGCCAGCCGACGCCCGCCTCCATGAAGCCCACGCGCAGCTGCGGAAACCGGTGCAGGATGCCGCCGACGGTGAAGCAGTACACCGCGTGCATCCCGCCGACGGGGTGGGTGATCGCGTGGATGCCCAGGCGCGTCGCGAAGCGCGAGGTAGCGAACGGCGTCTGGCCGGGCGCCTGGCCGCCGCCGTGCGCGCACACCGGCACGCCGAGCCGCTGCGCCGCCGCCCATACGACATCGAAGCTCGGATCGTCGAGGTTCTTGTCGCGGATGTGCGTCGCGGTGACGATGCCGACGAAGCCGAGCTCGGTCACGCAGCGCTCGAGCTCCTCGACGGCGAGCACCGGCTCGATCATCGGGAGCTTCGCGACGAGCTTCAAGCGGTCGGGCGCACGACTCGCGAACTCGGCGCGCGCGTCGTTGAGCGTGCGGCACAGCGCGCTCGCGAACTCCACGTCGCCCATCGCCCACTCCTCGCCGGAGCCGGGCGGATAGAGCACCGCCACGTCGATGCCCTCGAGATCCATGTCGGCGAGCCGCGCGGCCGGGTCGTACATCCCGGCGCGCATCGGCGCGCCGAATTCGAACTCGTCGCCGGCGGGCGCAGTGCCAGGCGCGCTGGGCGCCGCGGCGTCGACCTTCATGCCGCCGCCCGGCAGACCCGTGTAGTGCGCCTTCATCCGCGCGACGTACTCGCGCATCTTCGCCTGGTGGCGCGGCGCGATCCGGCGCCCCCAGCCGAGCGGCTCGCCGCCGTGCCCGTCCGCGTCGATCACGTAGTGCCCGAAGCGGCCCATCGTCAGTCTGGCCGCGCTCCGGATGGTCTTCGCTCGCCCACCTGATGGTCTTCGCTCGCCTTCGGCTCGCTGCGCGAAACTTGCCGCTGGTCTTCGCTCGCCTTCGGCTCGCTGCGCGAAACTTGCCGCTGGTCTTCGCTCGCCTTCGGCTCGCTGCGCGAAACTTGCCGCTGGTCTTCGCTCGCCTTCGGCTCGCTGCGCGAAACTTGCGCTCGCTGCACGAAGCTTGCGCCCGGGCGCACCACCTGCCCGGGCAGCGCGCCGGTGAGCTTTCCGTCGAGCACGATCGGCTCGCCGTTGACGATCGTGGCGGCGATCCCGTTCGGGCGCGCGAAGAAGCGCTCGCCGCCGGGCAGATCGGAGACGCGCCGCTTGGTGCCGGGACCGATCGCCGCGGGATCGAAGATGAAGAGATCGGCGGCAAAGCCGGGCAGCAGCGCGCCGCGGTCGGCGAAGCCCGCGAGCGCAGCGGGTACCTGCGTGAGCTGGCGGATCCCCTCCTCGAGCGTCCACTCGCCGCGCTCGAGCACCCAGAAGCGCAGGAAGTGACTCGACCACTCGGCGCCGTCGTCGCGGTCGAGGTGGGCGCCGCCGTCGGAGACGCCGATCAGGATCGACGGGTGCTTCATGCTCTCGCGCACCGCCTGCTCCCACGCGGGCGTGCGGTTCTCGAAGCGGAAGCGGGTCGCGAGGCCTTCCGAGAGCGCGAGATCGAGCATCGCGTCCGCGGGCGCGACGCCGAGCTCGGCGGCGATCTCCGCGATCGTGCGCCGCGCGAGTCGCTCGTGGCACGGATCGGCGACCTCGTCGACGAACACCACCTCCCAGCGCGGCGGCGGCAGCGTCGAGCCCGCGTCGGGGTCGCGGTTGGGATGCTCGACGGCGTGGCGCAGCGCGGCGCGGTGTTCGGGGTCGCGCAGGCGCGCGAGCTTCTCGTCGCGCGAGAGCCCCATCCACGCATGCCACGCGGGCACGCCCGCGTACAGCGCGGTGCCCTGCGCGAGATCGAACGCGCGGTCGAACGGGTGGTTGCGGAGGAGCGAGAAGATCGCGGCGCCGCGCCGAGCGGCCTCGTCGAGAAATTGTTTGGCGCGATCCCAGCCCGCGCCCGGCACGTCGACCTTGTCGCGGCCGCCGAGCCCCTGGATCACGATCGGCAATCGGCTGCGCACGCCGAGCTCGATCAACAGCTGCTCGTCCGAAGCGTCGAGCCCGCCCACCACACTCTTCGGCAGGTACGAGATGCTGCCGCCGCCCGCGTGCCCGGCCTCCTCGACCAGCAGGGTCAACTCTCCGAGCGACGCGAAGCGGCTCGGCACGGGATTCGCGTCGCCGTCGACCTGGGTCGGCGAGTGCGACGACGAGAAGCCCGCGGCGCCCGCGGCGATCGCGTCGCGCAGCGCGCGGCGCATCGCGCCGATCTCGTCGGCAGTCGCCCCGCGGCGCGTGGCATCCGCACCCATCACCGGGCGGCGCCGAGCCGGCCCGCGCGCGCGGCGAGGTACTCGCCGAACGTCTCGAACTCGAACGCCACGCCGTCGAGCGCCGCGGGCGCCATGCCCTCCACCACCGCGAACAGCGCGCGCAGGTAGGCGCGGTCCTGCGCGCGCGCGGGCGCGATCGAGAACCCGCAGTTGCCCGCGAGCACGGTGGTGACGCCGTGCTGGCACGAGCTGCTGGCCCAGGGATCGAACGTGATCTGCGGGTCGTAGTGGGTGTGGAGGTCGATGATGCCCGGCGCCACGATCCGTCCGTCGGCGTCGATCGTGCGCGCGGCGCGCGATGCGCCCGGCACGTGGCCGACCGCGGCGATCCGACCGCGCGCGATCGCGACGTCCGCGCGCCGGCGCGCGAGGCCGGTGCCGTCGACGACGACACCGCCCCGGATCACGAGGTCGTAGCTCACAGCAAGCGAATGCTATCACGGAAGTTCGATCGGCTGATGGTTCGATTCGCGCGCGGCACGCAGCGGGCCCCCCTCCCGTGGCGAAATTCCCAATACTATGGCCATCCGTGTCAAGACTTTTCGCGATCGCCGCGAGATACTGCGGCGCCATGCACGCCGTCCGAAAGCTGCTGACGATCGCCTCCGCCTGCACCGGTCTCGTCGCGGCACTTCCGGCCGGGTCGCGCGCCTCGGGTGCGGGCGCCGAGGTGGGGTTCTGGTCGCATCTCGACGCGGCGTCGCTCACCGACGAGGTACTCGACGTGCTCGCGAGCACACACGGCGCGCTGTATCTCCAGCTCGACTACCTCTCCTCGTTCGGCCCGCCCGGCAGCGGCATCTCGTCACCGGTCGCGGTCGACGTGATCCGCCGCGCGAATCAGCGCGGCGTTCCCGTGAACGCATGGCTGATCGCGCCGGCCCAGGCCGACACGTTCGCCGACGAGAACAACGGCGATCTGTTCCGCGCAGCGGTCGAGGCGCTGCCGGTCTGGGCGGTCGAGAACGGCCTCTCGATCCACCAGGCGACGCTCGACCTCGAGTTCCCGGTCGGGAACAAGGCCGCCTTCGACGCCGCGTCCGGCGATCCCGCCGCGCTCGCGAATCTGCTCCGCGCGAACGTCGATCCCGTACACCAGTGCCAGGCGATGGCCACCTACCGCGACACGATCTCGTGGGCCCACTCGCACGGCATGCGGATCACCGGCTCGCCGGTGCCGTTCTTCGTCGATGACATCGAGGACGGCAACATGGCGCTGCAGGACGCGCTCGACGGCGTCGCGTTCCCGCCGTTCGGCTACGACGCACTGTACGTCCAGGCCTATCGCACCTACAGCATGCCCGGCCCCGGCTATCCGGCGCAGCTCTACCGCGACATGCAGCGCCACTTCGGCGCCGCCGGGCAGGTGAGCCTCGGCGACACCACGCAGGGCCCGCCCTACGACAACGTCGACAATCTGATCGCCGACGTGCGCATGCTCGCGGGAATGGGCGCCACCGAGATCCCGATCTTCGAGCTCGCCAGCGTGGTCTCGCACTTCGGTACGGGCGGCCTGCGCGCGATCGTCGAGGCCGGGCGCCAGCCGATGTCGGCGGAGGAGCTCGCGTCGGCCTCGCAGGAGACCGCCTACGACCACCAGCAGCGCGAGTCGTTCAAGCAGTGGGACGCTGCCGCGGTCGCGGCGACCAACGTCGTCACCGCTCCGCCCGGGGCGCCGGACGGTCCGAACGCCTATCCCGACGGCTGCGGCGACATGCACGCGCTGCCGCCCGTTCGCCGGCCGCTGACGATCCCCGCGCTGCGCGAGTGGACGCCCGCGCTGGGCTCGTTCTCGATCGAAAGCACCTCGCGGATCATCGCGCGCGACGCCTCGCTGCTGCCGGAGGCGGAGGTGTTTGCCGAAGACCTGTCCGCGCTGCTCGGCCGACCCTTCGCGGTCGTGAGCGACGGCGCCGCGGTCGCAAACGGCGGCGACATCGCGCTGGGCCTCGGCGAGAGCGACCCGCGGCTCGGCAGCGAGGGCTATCGCCTGCGGATCGGGACGGCGATCGAGATCACCGCCGCCGTGCGCGCCGGCGCCTTCTACGGCACGCGCACCGTGCTCCAGCTCGTCCACCAGAACCTCTACCAGGGCTTCGCGATCCCGGCCGGCGAGGCGCTCGACTGGCCGCGCTATCCGGAGCGCGGCCTGATGCTCGACGAGGGTCACTCGTACTTCACGCCGGAGTGGATCGCGCAGCACCTGCGCGAGATCGCCTATCTCAAGATGAACTACTTCCACCTGCACTTCAGCGACGACGACGGGTTCCGGATCGAGAGCGAGACGCACCCGGAGATCGTCGCTCCCCAGCACTTGACCAAGCAGCAGGTGCGCGACCTGATCGCGCTCGCGAGCCGCTATCACATCACCGTCGTTCCGGAGCTCGACATGCCCGGACACCAGGGCGGCCCGCTCGCCGCGCATCCGGAATTCCAGCTCCGCGACGCGACGGGCCAGCCGAACGCGAGCCGGCTCGACATCACGAACCCCTCGGCGCGCCAGTTCGCGCGCGAGCTGATCGAGGAGTTCCTCCCGCTGTTCCCGGCGCCCTACTGGCACATGGGCGGCGACGAATACATGCCGGACGCCGAGTTTCCGCTCTACCCGGTGCTCCAGGACTATGCGCGCTCGCGCTACGGCCCCAACGCGAACCACGTCGACGCTCTGCTCGACTTCTTCAACTTCGTGGACGGGGTCGTGCGCGCGCACGGAAAGACCACACGGATGTGGCAGGACGAGCTGAATGGCGGCAGCGGCGCGGTCGTGGAGAACGCCGACGTCGTCACCGAGTGGTGGGACGACGTGAACCCGCTGTCGAACCTGATGACGCTTGGACCGAACGCGCTGCTCGCGCGCGGCCATACGATCGAGAACTCGGGCTGGTTCCCCACCTACTACAACGACGGATTCGTCGGCCAGAATATTTTCCCGAAGGCGGATCTGGCGAAGGCCTACGAGCAGTGGGACGTGAGCGCGTTCGCCGGCGCGTTCTTCAGCCCGACCGCCGACGGCCAGAACGTCGAGCGGCCGGCCGAGTACGTCTCGCCGGACGAGGCGCGCAATCTCGGAGCGAAGGTGAACATCTGGGTGGCGGATCCGGTGGTCGAGGATTCGGTCACGCTCGGGGTCCGCCCGTTCCTCCGCGTGATCGCGCAGAAGGCCTGGAACTCGGATCGGCTCACCGAGCGCTACGACGCATTCCTCCCGATCATGGACGTGGTTGGGCACGCCCCGGGCTTCGAGCTCGATGCGCGGCCGACCCACACGCTGCCCGAGCCGGGCGCGTGGCCGCGCGCGCTCGCGGTCGCCGCGGGCCTCGCACTGGTGTCGGCGCTCCGCCGTCGATCGATGCTAGTTAGATGACCGAGTAGTTCCCCTCTGGAACGATCGGGGCGATCGACGACAGATCTCGCCGGGACGCCGCGGCGCGGAGTACGATCCGCGACTCCACCCGAGAGGATCGGATCGATGCGCCTGCCGCCCTCCCCCGCGTCCCTCTCGCTTTCGCTCGCGCTCGCCTGCGCCGCCGCGCTGACGCCCGCGCGCGGCGCGGCACAGCAGGCACTGATCGGCGTTCCCAGCGAGCTCACCACCGGCAATCTCGTGCCGGGGACGTGGGTTCCCGGCGACGTGCACGTGCACACCGACCACAGCCACGACGCCGGGCTGCCCCACCAGCAGTACGACACGCCCGAGAGCCACGACACGTTCGTCGATACACAGATCGGTGAAGCCGTCCTTCAGGGCCTCTCGTTCGTCCCGATCACGGACCACCGCATCTTCCACCAGTTCTACGACCCGCTGCTCTCTTCGGCGAACGTGATCGTGGTTCCCGGCGAGGAGTGGGGCGGCGGCGAGCACGCGTCCTCGATCGGGCTGCGCGAGGAGCTCGAGACGTTCGGCTCCGAGCTGCGGGACACCCGACAGGCCACCTGGGAGGCCCACGCACAGGGCGGCGTGCTGTTCCAGGCGCATCCCGCGGACGGTTCTGCCAACTGGGTGAAGTTCTCGAACGGCCCGCCGGCGAAGACGCGCACCGAACTGCTCGCCAGCTGCGAGACCGACGGCATCGAGGTATTCCGCAACGGGGCGTTCATCGCGCCGCCGACGCTGAACACCCTCCATCACGCCTACTGGAAGAGCCGCCTGGCGCGCGGCATGCACGACGCGATCACGGGCGCGAGCGACAACCACTTCCGGCAGCTCCACCACACGCGCGCCGCCGGCTCGGTCGGCAACTCGCCGACCTGGGTGCTCGCGAGTGACGTCTCCGAGCAGGGCATCCTCGACGGAATCCGCGCCGGACACACCTTCGTGTCGCAGAGCCCGGATGGACCGCAGGTGATCCTGACCGCCGACCCGTTCGCGCCCGGAATGTTCACGGCGGTCATGGGGGACGTCGTCGATCCGGGCCGCGAGACGCTCACGCTTCGCATCCGCGTGATCGGCACGCCGGGAGACAAGGTCGACGTCTACATGCACCCGATCGAGGAGAGCCCCACGAGCGACCCCGAGATGCTGGTCGCAACCGGCGTACTGGCGGCCGCCGACTCGACCTTCGATCTGGTGATTCCGGGCGACACCGCGGCCTACTATCGCGCGATCGTGCTCGCCGGTCCGGACACGCCGCCGCTCCCGCCCGAGCTCGTCGAGCTGATGAAGGGTCTGCCGAGCGACGACCTGATCTCCGGGGGTCCGGCGACCGTCGCGGCGGGCGAGCAGGACTTCGTCGCGATGTCGAGCGCGCTGTTCGTCGAGCCGGGACATCCGGTCGCTCCAGCGCCGCCCGCGCTCGAGGACGTCGCGCTCGCCGCGAGCCCGTCGCACGAGACGCGGCTCTCCTATGACCTCGGGCACAGCGCGTTCCCCGATGTGGCGCGCGCGGGCAGCGCAGTGCACGTCGTGTGGCAGGAGCGGCGCGCCGGCCGTGCCGAGGTGTACTACCGGCGCAGCAGCGACGGTGGCGCGACATGGGAGCCCGCGCGCCGGATCGCCACGGGCGACGGCGACGCCGAGACGCCGCGCGTCGCCGCGGTCGGCCGCGGCGTAGTGGTCGTCTGGGCGGACTCGCGCGCGAACCGCAACGGGCGCGCGTTCGACATCTACGCGCTGCGCAGCGAGGACGGCGGCACGACGTTCTCGGAGAGCGCGCCGCTCAGCGCGGGGGTGCCGCGTCTGGTCGACGCGAACGAGGCCACCCCCGACGAGCTGCGCCCGGTGCAGAACCTGCGCCCGGCCGTCGCGATCGATCCGGTCCACCCGCTCGACGTGCACGTGGTGTGGATGGGCAACCAGGACGGGGCCTTCGCCACCTGGTACCGGCGCAGCGTCGACGGCGGACTGACCTTCGAGCCGGCGGAGAGGCTGTCGACCAACGCCGCGTTCGAGGGCGTCGACCTGCAGTTCCCGCCCGCACCGCTCGAGAAGCTCAAAGAGACGCCCGCGGCGGCCAATCCCGAGGTGGCCGCGCGCGACGGCCGCGTCGTCGTCGTGTGGCAGGACGACCGCAAGGACCCGACGCCGCTGCGGATCCCGTATCCGGACGGCTGGGACATCGTGGTGCGCGCGACCGGCGATCGCGGCGCGCACTTCGGGACCGAGATCTGGGTCACCGACAACGCGAATCCCGCCATCGACCACGACGCGCTGCGCGCCGACCGCAACCCGGACGTCGCGATCGACACCGGCCTCGGGGTGCACCTCGCCTGGCAGCGCCGGCCGCTCAGCGCGGGAGGGACGCTCGGCATCTACCACGCGCGCAGCAACGACGGCGGAGCGAGCTTCTCGCCGCCGGCGCTGGTCTCCACCGCAGGTGCGAGTCAGGCACACAACCCTCGTCTCTCGGCAGGGGGTCCGGTATTGCACCTCGTCTGGACCGAGTCGACCGCGCCCGACGATCAGTTCCACGCAACCGGGAGCAATAGCGTCGACTTCGGCGCCACCTGGCGGGAGCCGCAGCGCATCTCGACGTCGGCGCGCTACGGCGGCTGGGCGGCGGTTGACTCCGACGGCGCGAATGCGACGGCGGTCTGGCAGGACGACCGCGACAAGCTGCTGCTCGCGGACGGCGCGACGCCGGCGGTCGACCGCCAGACCAACTTCGAGATCTACGCCGCGGCGCTGCCGGAGCCCGGCGCGGGCCTTGCGCTCGTCTGCGCGCTGCCGCCGCTGGCCTGGCTCGCGCGCCGGCGGCGTGCGGGAAGCGAGTAGTCCACGGCTACGGAATCGGAGTGCAGTTCTGGCACGGCGGCGCGTTGGGATTCGCGTTCTGGCACTTCTGCTCGGTGACCGCATTGGGTACGAGCCCCTGCACCGCGCGCAGGATCATCTTGGCGTCCTGGCCGTTGCACCAGCCATTCCCCGTCGGCGAGGTCGACGCGACGAGCCTCGCGCTCGCGCACAAGCTGCACGCGGTGGGGCCGAGCTTCGGCCCGACGCCAGAGACGTTCGAGCCGACGGGCGATCCGATCACGTTCCAGGGCCTCGATCGCGTGCCGAGTCCGGAAGCTCGTTCGGAGGTACTCATGGCCAATCTGACCAACCTCTCCGCGGTCGCGTTCGACATGGGCCGCGCGGGCTTCGCTCCGGAAGCGGACAGCCAATCCCGCGTCGAGGTGAACACGGATAACCCGGTCGCCGTCAGCTCCCGCCATCCGCCGCGCTGCGGCTCGACGGCACGCCGTCCGGAAGCGCAGACCCCGATGGCAGCGCGACGCTGGACGTTCCGGTCGGCGCCCGCACGATCACGGTGCTGCCCGAGCCGTCGGGGCTGCTCGCGCTCACGGCGGGGGCGATTTCGATCGCCGGCGTGCGCGCGCGCAGACGCGGATCGGCAACCACGACGACGAGGACTTGATGGACGCAATGATCACTCTCCGCAACCTGCGACGAATGGCGTGCTTCGCTGTGCTCGCGCTGATGCCCGCGCTCGCGAGTGCGCGAACCCCGATTCCGAGTCCAACCGTGACCGGTCCGGTCACGGGCGGGGTGCGAACCGGCTATCCCTTCAACCATTCGCTCTTCGATCTCTCGGTCAACGGCTACGTCGAGCAGGAGTTCTTCGTCTCCGGCACGGCACGCGACCACACCGGCGTCCAGCCACCGCTTCCGTTCACGACGCGCATGGTCGTGCGCCGGCCGATCGATCCGGCGCGCTTCAACGGCACCGTCTGGATCGAGTGGCTGAACGTGACCGGGGGCAGCGACGTGGAAACGGAGTATGCCTACCTGATCTCCGAGCTGCTGCGCGGCGGCTATGCGGCGGTGATCATGTCCTGTCAGGAAGTCGGGGTCGCCTATCTGAAGACCTGGGATCCGGTGCGCTATGCGAGCCTCGTGCACCCCGGCGACGCGTACGCCGCCGACATCTGCTCGCAGGCCGGCCAGGCGCTGCGCAATCCGGCCGGCCTCGATC
>VBPB01000399.1 GCA_005893365.1 Candidatus Eiseniibacteriota bacterium | reverse complement strand
CGGCCTCGGGAGCCTCGGCGATCCAGCTGGCGAGCGGGCACGGCTCCTGGATCGCGGACAACTACCTCCACTCCTTCGGCGGCCGCGGCGTCTTCATCCGGCTGGGGAGCTACGACAACCTGGTCGAGCGGAACACGGTGCGGGACTTCCGCGTCGGGGTGTGGCCGTGGAACGCGACCAAGTCGCACGACGAGGAGATCACCGGCATCTCGAACCGGGGCGGGCGCGGCAACGTGATCCGCGCCAACACCGTCACCGGCACGTTCGACGGGCTGGACGCCAACGTCGGCGACACCGACGAGAACATCGCCGCCGACGCCGACTACTACGACAACCTGGTCACCGGCTGCGGGGACGACGCGATCGAGACCGACACGGTCTCGGGCATCAACCTGCGGCTGTGGAGCAACACCTTCGACGGCAACTACGGCGGCATCTCGATGGCGCCCATCTACCAGGGCCCCGAGTACGTGGTCTACAACACCGTCAGCAACTACCGCCGCGGCGGCATCAAGCTGTCGATCTCGGGCGTCGGCCAGGGGTGGCTCTACCACAACACCATCATGTCGAACGTGGCGGGCAAGCCGGCGGTGTGGCCGAGCGGGCCCTACTCGAACATGCACTTCCGGAACAACATCCTGGTCGGCAACGGCATCGGGGCGGTCAACGACGATGCCGGGGAATCCCAGACCGGGAACGACTTCGACGGCGACCTGGTCTACGCCACGGGCGGGACGCTGTTCCGCTGGAAGGACGTCAACTACGGGTCCCTCTCGGCGCTGCGCAGCGGGACCGGCTTCGAGCAGGCCGGGCGCGCGGGCGACCCGCTGTTCATCTCGCCGCTCACCGGCGACCTCACGCTGCAGGCGCTGAGCCCGGCCATCGACGGCGCGATCCGCGTCCCCGGCATCAACGACCGGTTCACCGGCGCGGCCCCCGACATGGGCCGGTTCGAGCACGGGCCCGCGGGGCCGGACGTCATCCCGCCGGCGGCGATCACCGACCTGAGGTGAGGCGCGGCGGCCCCGGCGGCCGCCCGGCGCGGGGGCTCAAGCCGGCGCTCAGCCGCGGCCGATCTGATAGGCGGCCCAGATGCCGAGCACCCCGCCGACGGTGCTGAACACGATCCCCGACATCGAGAACATCCCGGCGTGCCAGAGGTTGGGCACCAGCCCGCCGAGCGTCGAGCCGATCGTGGCTCCGATCCAGATCATCCGCTTGTTGCTCATGACCCCTCCCTGCGACCACGGTCCGGCCGGGTACGGGCGACGGCGCGGGCGGAGGGGACGGGTGCCCCCACGCGCGGGCGGCGACGGCGCGCCACCCTCAAGTCATCGGCCGAACGGCGCCCTGTCGTGAGGCGGCGAGCCCCGGGCACGGGAGTCTGACACGCCCGCGGCCCGGCCGCGCTCCTCCCTCCGTTCCCAGGCCTCGCAAACCGCCGCGGCGGTGCGTCTTGCGGGGGTGGGACTGGGGTTTGCCTGCCCGGACGGGAATCAGTAGTGTCCCCCCCCGAGAAGGTCGCCTCGCGCAGCCCTACCCGGGACGAGAAGGACCTATGGTCGTCACCACCTCTGTGTCCGCTCCGCAGTCGCCCCGCATCGTCACCGAGGTTCCCGGTCCCAAGAGCCGGAGCCTCGTCGCCCGCGAGTCCCCATTCCTCGCGCCGGGCGTCCAATCCATCGCCACCTTGTCCGGCATCGCCGTCCAGCGCGCCGAGGGCGGGATCTGTGTCAACGCGCTCGGGCACGCGCACCCGCGCTACCGGAGCCTCCTCAAGGAGCAGATCGACGAGGTGACGGTCGGCTCGTTCACGACGCCGCGCCGCGCCGAGGCCCTCGAGCGGATCGCCCACCACACGCCCGTGGGGTTGACGCGCATCCAGCTCTACTCGGGGGGCACCGAGGCGGTCGAGGCGGCGATGCGCCTGGCCAAGTCGTACACCAAGAAGTTCGAGTTCCTCTCGTTCTGGGGCGGCTTCCACGGCAAGACCGCGGGCACGCTCTCCCTG
>VBPB01000398.1:1963-2476 GCA_005893365.1 Candidatus Eiseniibacteriota bacterium | reverse complement strand
CGTCGAGGGGCCGGGGTCCCAGGGCGTGCTCGCCTTCCGCGTCGTCGCGGCCCCGCCGGGGACGCCGCGCGACCCGAGCCGGGTGGGAGGCGGCGGCCGGCCATGACCGCACGACCCCGCATCGTCAGAGCCCGTATCGTCCCGGCCCGCACCGTGGCCCTCGTGGCCGTCCTCGCCACGACCGGCCTGGGCTGCCCGGGGCGCGCGCCCCGGGTACCCGCAGAGGCGCCGCTCAGCGAAGCCGCCACGCTCGACAGCCTGCGCGCGGCGGCCGCGGCGGGACGCCCCGACCGGACGCTGCTCTGGGCCGAGCGGCGGCGCGGCTTCGCCCCTCACGAGCCGCTCCACATGATCGGCCACGCCGTGGCGCTCCACGATTTCGCCTGGACGGGAGCCTCGAGCCTGCGACGGGTGGAGACCGAGATCCAAGCGATGGCCATCCTCGACAGCGCGGGGCGCGCAACCACCGACCCTCACGTGCGCGGGCTGGTGGCGCAGCTGCTCGGCACGCAG
>VBPB01000398.1:0-1958 GCA_005893365.1 Candidatus Eiseniibacteriota bacterium | reverse complement strand
GGGCCCTCGGGGCGGCTCCGAACGACACGGCGTTCGCCGCGCGGATCACCCACGTCATCGGCGTGCTGCGGGATCCGCGAGCCATGGCGAGCGGGAAGAACCGCGCGGCCCGAGGGGCCGCGCCGTGACGATCTTGGGCGTCGAGGGCCCCGCGCCCCCCGCGAGTCGGCGCGGCTCGGGCACGCGACCCCACCGCCCGCCGCCGTGCACGCTGACGCGCCGGCCGTGCATTCCGCCCGCATCCGCGACGCCGGCCGGGAGGGCCCCATCCCATTGAGGCGGGAATGCGAGGCGTTCTGGTAGGCCGGACGGTCGTCGGCCGCGGCACCAATCTTGAGAGCGCGAACGCGCCCGATTGGAGATCGCCACCTTGCCCATGTCCCGACGCGTCCTGCTCTGCCTGCTGTGCGCCCTGGCCCTGCCCGCGCGCGCCCACGCCGCCGACGAGGTCCACTGGACCTTCACCGGTCCGACCTCCGTCACGTTCGACTGGCGCGGCAGCGAGACCACCGTCCGCTACGGGCTGACCTCGGCCTACGGCAGCACCGTCACCGCGGTCACGCCGTCCCCGGTCCCGCCCTCCTCCTCGGGTCCCTTCTGGGAGGCGCGGATCGGCGGGCTGCTGGCCGCCACGTCGTATCACTACGCGATCGGCAACGGGCCCGACCACCTCTTCCACACCCCGCCGCTCCCGGGCAGCTCGGACTTCACCGTGTTCGCCCAGGGTGACATCGGCGACACGGCCAGCTTCTCGCGGGTGGGTCCGCTCCAGTCCACCGTGGCCGCGGGAGGTCCGGACTTGGTGCTCATGGTCGGGGACCTCACCTACGCCAACGTCAACGGACAGGGCGCCGTCGACCGGCACTTCAACAACGTCATGAAGTGGTCGCAGGACGTGGCCTACATGCCGGTGTGGGGGAATCACGAGTGGTCCTCGCCGGACGACCTGAGGAACTACAAGGGCCGGTTCGATCTGCCCAACGCTCAGGCCTCGCCGGGCGCGCCGTCGCTTGGCGGCAGCGGCGAGGACTGGTCCTGGTTCGACTACGGGAACGTCCGGTTCATCGCCTATCCCGAGCCCTACGCGAGCGCCTCCTGGCAGGACTGGTCGACCCAAGCCGCGGTGCTGATGGATGCCGCGCAGGCCGACCCCGCCATCCAGTTCATCGTGACCCTCGGCCACCGGCCCGCGTACTCCTCGGGCTACCACCCGGGGGATGCCACGCTCCAGACCACCCTGGGGGCACTCGGTGACCGGCACAGCAAGTACGTGCTCAACCTCAACGGTCACAGCCACGACTACGAGCGCTCGTTCCCGCAGCACGGGGTGGTCCACGTCACGGCCGGCCCCGGCGGGGCCGACCTGGAGGAATCGAGCGGCAGCTGCCTGTGGAGCGGCGGGTGCCCCGCGCCGTCGTGGTCGGCGTACCGGGCGATGCATCATGTCTCGCTCCGGCTGGTATTCTCCGCCAATCAGATCCGCGGCGAGGCGCTGTGCGGCCCGGCCGGCGACAGCGGGGCCAATCGCAACGACGTCTCCTGCGCGCCGGGCACGGTGCTGGATTCGTTCACGATCGGCGGCGCGCCGCTCGCCGACATCATCCGGCCGGCGGCCATCAGCGATCTTCACTGAACCCCAGGCCCCGGGCTCGTCCGCGCGGGCGATGGCGGCCCGACCGGACTTCGACATGCTCCCGGTTCGTCTGGAACTGTCGCTCCTGGCGGACCCGGATGCGCCCGACTGGGAGGCGACGCGGCTCGAGATCCGCAGGCTGCGGAAGCACTGAGCAGACCCGACAGCCGACGCCCGACGGTTGCCGCTCACAGCAGCTGGCGGGTGCGGAAGCTCACCAGGCCGCGGCTCGCGACGATGACGTGGTCGATGACGCCGATGCCGACCAGCTCCCCCACCTCGACCAGGCGGCGGGTGATGGAGAGATCCTCCTCGCTGGGCTCGG
>VBPB01000097.1 GCA_005893365.1 Candidatus Eiseniibacteriota bacterium | reverse complement strand
CCGGTCCCACGGTCAGCGGCAAGCTCACGATCACGATCGCGGGCGTCAGCACCGCGGCGGCGAGCCTTGGCGACCGCGTCCGCGCCAACTTCGCGACCACCGGCACGTTCACCCGCACCGCGCCGGGCACGCCCGGCACCGCGACGCTCACCGGAGAGTATGACGACGAAACCAGCGCATTACTCGCGACCGGCCCGGGCGACGGCGCCTCCGTCTGGCAGTTCTCCGGCGGGCGCGCGGCCTACGGGCTCCAGGGATTCGGCCACGATACGACGGGCGCCATCCCCGAATACGTGTACTACAGCCTGATCCAGGGCAGCACCGACGTCGTGATCGTCCTGGGCGCGTACACGGTCCCCCCCGGCACGGCGCAGACCTTCAACTTCGCCATCCTCGGCGACCAGGTACACGGGAACGCGATCGGCTCGGGCAATGCCGCCATCCCCCTGGACGGCAAGTACGTCGCCGCCACCGGTGACATCGAGATCGCCAACCCGTCTCCCGGGATCGTCACCCCGCTCGCCCGGGGGAAGTTGTTGTCAGCGGCGACTACTTCGATGACACCGGCGCCAAGATCGGCACCTGGAGCGGCATCAAGCAGTAGCCGACCGGTTGCGGCCGCCCTCCCGCTGCCGGCCCCGTCCCGCCTGCGCGGGGCGGGGCCTTCGTCTACCCGGCCGTGACCGCCTGGTATCCGCCGCGGGACCGCGCGCGGAACGCAATGGCATCGCGATAGACGGCCTCGGTGCGCGCCAGCGTGCGGTCGAAGGTGTAGGACTCGAGCACCTTGCGCCGCGCCGCGGCCACCAGCCGGTCGGCGAGCCCGGGCTCGCTCAGCAGGCGCTCGATCGCCCGCGCCCATGCGCGCGTGTCGCCGTGCTCGACCAGGAGCCCGTCCACGCCGTCGTCGGTCAAGTCGGGGATGCCCGCGAACCTGCTACCCACGAACGGGATGCCGAGCGCCATCGATTCGAGCTGGGCGATCGAGAGGCCCTCCTGGCGCGAGGGGAGCGCCGAGACGGCGAGGCAGGCGTAGTAGGGCCGCGGGTCGGTGACGAACGGCACGAAGGTCACGGCATGCTGCGGCGCCTCGGCGGCGAGGCGTTCGAGCAAGGGCTCGGGGCCGACGCCGATCAGGGCGAGGTTGAGCGGGCGCTCGACGTGCCGGAGCGCGCGCACGAGCACGTCCTGCGCCTTGCGCCGCGAGACCACGCCGACGATCGGTGCTGCGGGCAGGCGCGTGAGGCGCGCCCGCGCCTCGGCCACCGCGGCGGGGTCGGGCACGCGCTCCATGAACCCGGGCGGCACGCCGTTGGGCACCACGACCAGCTTGCCGCGCGGCACGCCGCGCGCGATCAGCCGCTCGGCCACGTCGCGGCTCACCGCGATGTAGCGCTCCACCTGGGTGCTCTGCCACCACAGCTTGAGCGGGAAGGTGAGCGTGCGCACGTGCCGCGTGAACACCACCGCCGCGGGCACGCCGCGATGCCGGCGCGCCCACAGCACCGCCTTGCGGTCGCGCGAGGAGTGGGCGTTGATGAGCTCGGCGCGGCTCTCGGTCGCGATGCGGGCGATCTCGGCGCCGGTCTCGCCGGCGCCGCCGAAGGTGAGCGGGGCCGCGCTCACGCCGGCGTCGATGACCTGGCCTTCCAGCGCCGAGCCCGCCGGGCAGGCGACGCGGACGCGGTGGCCGGCCGCGGTCTGCGCCCGCGCCAGGTCGATGATCACGCGCGTCTGCCCCGACGGGTGGCCCTCCCAGCAGGTGTGGAGGATCGAGAGCCGCGGTTCGCTCATGGCCGCCCCGCCCGCGGGGTCTCGGGGACAGGCAGTGTGGAGTGTCCGAGGTGGCAGCCGACGCAGCGGGTGGTGAGCCCGGCGACCCCGGCGTTGAGGCCCGCCACGTGGGCCGGGCCGTGGGCGCCCATCAGCACGCGGCCCCGAGCGTCCACGAGCTGCTCGAACAGCGGCGCGGCGGCGGGCAGACCGCCCTCGTTCACCTCGCCTGCGGGACCGACCGGGACCTCGCGCAGCAAGACCGCGGTGTCGCCGGTCACACTGGCGGGGCGGGCGAGCGTGGCGAAGAAGCGCAGGCGGGCGCACGCCGTCCGCGGCGGCGCGCCGTGGGCGGGCGAGCCCGGCGGGCCGTCGGCGAACACGTCGAGGTCGTGGAAGCGGAACGTGCCGGGCCTCGGGTGGATCACGTCCCCCGAGACGCCTCCCGTGCGGGTGCCGGGGATCGCGTGCGGGACCTCGAGTTCGTCGCCTCGGGGCATGGTCTCCGGTCTCGGTTCGGGCTGGCGCACCACGGGGACCGCGTCCAGTTCGAGCGTCCCCGGCAGGTCGAGCACGCGGGTGAGCCCGGAGCCGTCGCGCCTCATCACGAACAGGCCGAGATCGCCGCGCGCGCCGGGACTATACGAGAACAGCACCCGCCCGTCCGGCAGCGCCGCGGGCGAGCATGCCGAGGGCGGGGCCAGCCCCCCCGCGCTCCCGTACACGTCGCCCGCGCGCCCGGCGACGATGGCCCCGGCGAGCCGGGTGGCGCGGCCGAACCGTGGCGGCAGCAGGTGGATGCCGGTGCCGCCGGCCTCGGGGGACATCCCCAGATTCGCCGCGTACACCGCGGCGATGCTGCCGTCGGCCAGCACCGCCGGCTGGTAGCCCATCTCGCCGCGGCGCGTGCGCAGGTCGCCGGCGGCGAGGCGCTCGCGACCGAGCGAGAGCGTCAGCTCCATCGTCTGCCAGAGGTTGACGCTGTCGGCGGGGATGGCCTCGCGCGCGTCCTGGGCCAGCCCTGAGGCCGTGTTCGCGGGGCGATGGGCGTTGAACCACCACCGCGAGAACACGATCCGGCCGCGGTGCCAGTCCATCGCCGGCTCCTCGGCGCCGTTGCGCTCCGCGGTGATCTGGCGCGGCTCGCCCGCCTCGGATCCCGCCGCCGGGACCGTGACCACGAACAGGTTCGTCACCGGCAGGTCGGCGTACTGGGCCCGCCACGCATCGCGCGTGCTGGCGAAGCAGAGCGTCGAGTCGCCGATCCAGCACGGGTCCAAGTCGTCGCAGCGCCCGCCCGCCGGGTCCGCCGCGCGGGTCACCGGCGTGAGGCCGCCACCCGCCAGGTCCAGCACCCAGATGCGCCACGCGCGGTCGGTGGGCGTGACGCCGGCGAAGGCCACCCGCCGCGCGTCGCGCGAGACCGAGGGGTCACTCACGTCGACGAAGGCACCGGGCGCCAGCAACTCCCGCAGCCGGCCGTCGGGCTCGCGCTCGAGCAGGCGCCCGCCGGTCACCACCGCGCGGGTGTGGGGACCGAGGCCCGCAGGAGGGATGCGGCGACGCGCCTCGCGACGGCGAGGGGTGGTACCGGGAGGCTCATGGACGGGATGCTACACTCGCTCCCCGTTCGCCGCAGCGGGAGCGCCGACGCGTGGCGGCGGTCGAGAGCCGCTGCCGTGCGCGGGCGTCGCACCCGCCGGGCGCGAGCGGTCGCGCCGGCCGGGCACGGCGACAGCGAGGTCCAATGCCGGTGCGGCAAGCGCCGCGCGAGGAGGGTCCGTGACCGAGATGCTGCTGGCCTTCACCACGTTCGCCAGCGCCGAGGACGCGGCCCGCGTGGTACGCACCCTGGTCGAGGAACGCCTGATCGCGTGCGGCAACCTGCTGCCGGGGGCGCGCTCGCTCTACCGGTGGAAGGACGGAGTCGCCGATCAGGCCGAGGTGGTGGTGCTGATGAAGACCCGCAAGCAGGACTGGACCGCCCTCATGTCGCGCCTGCACGAGCTGCATCCCTACGAGACGCCCGAGCTGATCGCGGTGCGCATCGCGGCCGGAGCGCCCAAGTACATGGCCTGGCTCGACGCCGCGCTGGAGCCCGAACCGGAGTGAGTGAGACCACCGCGGTCCCCTTCGGCACGGATGCCGCGCGGCTCGTGCTCGGCATCGAGACCTCGTGCGACGACACCTCGGTCGCCGTGCTGGAGGACGCGCGCCGGCTGCGCGCCCACCTGATCGCCGGGCAGGACCTGCATCGCCTCTACGGCGGCGTGGTGCCCGAGCTGGCGGCGCGCGCGCACCTGGAGCTGCTGCCGCGCCTGGTGGCGGCCGCCCTGGCCGAGGCCAAGCTGGCCGCCGGCGACCTCACCGCGGTCGCGGTGACCCGCGCGCCCGGGCTCGTCGGCTCGCTGGTGGTCGGGGTCGCGTTCGCCAAGGCCTACGCGCTGGCGCTCGGCGTCCCGGTGGTGGGCGTCAACCACATCGAGGGCCACCTGCACGCGACCGCCCTCGAGCACGGCGCCGGCCCGTGGCCGGCGGTGGCGCTGGTCGTCTCCGGCGGCCACACCGAGCTGGTCCTGGTGCGCGGCTTCGGCGACTACCGGTGGCTCGGCAGCACGCGCGACGACGCGGCGGGGGAGGCCTACGACAAGGTGGCCAAGCTGCTCGGCCTGGGCTTCCCGGGCGGACCGGTCCTCGACCGGCTCGCCGCGGAGGGCGACCCGGCCGCCTTCGACCTGCCGCGCCCGATGCTCCTCAGGCCCGGCCTCGACTTCTCGTTCTCGGGGCTCAAGACCGCGGTGGCGCTGGCCGTGGCGCCTCACGGCGAGCCGCCCTATCCGCCGCGGCTCGTGGCCGATGTCGCGGCCTCGTTCCAGGCCGCGGTGGTCGAGACGCTGGTGGGCAAGTGCCTGCGGGCCTTGACCGAGACCGGCGCCGGCACGCTCGTGCTGGGCGGCGGCGTCTCGTGCAATCGCGAGCTGCGCCAGCGGCTCGAGCAGGCCTGCGCCGCGCGCGGCGCGGTATTGCGGGTGCCGTCCCCACGGCTGTGCGCCGACAACGCGGCCATGGTGGCGCTGGTCGGCGCCTGGAGCCTGGCCCGCGGGGACGTGAGCGACCCCGACCTCGATGCGGTCGCCTCGCTCGAAGCCTCGGGCCTGCCGGTCCCGCGCGGCTGACCTGGGGGGGGGGCCCCGCCCCCAGACTAACTGGTTGGCCCGCAAGCGGGACCCTCCGCTCCACCCCCGGAGGTTCCCCTTCAGCGCGAGGGCCTAAGTGCCGATGCCATAGCCCAGATAAGCGATGGCCCGGCATGCCCCCTCACGGCCGAGGGAGTGTCCTGCCGTGCCACGCACGCCAACCATCTTGGGGTGATCCCGCGTGTCGAAGCCTCGGATCCTGGTGGCAGAAGACGAGCGCCACGTTCGTGAGCCGCTCGTCATCCTGCTCAACAACGCGGACTACGACGTCATCGAAGCCGCCGATGGGCAGATGGCGCTCGAGGCGGCGCAGCACATGCTGCCCGACCTGATCATCCTCGACGTGATGATGCCGCACATGGACGGCCACGAGGTGTGCCGCCGGCTGCGGGCCTCGCACGTCACCCGCAACATCCCGATCATCATGCTCACCGCCCGCAGCGAGGAGGAGTCGCGCCTCACCGGGCTCGAGGGCGGCGCCAACGACTACATCATCAAGCCCTGGAACAAGCGCGAGCTGGAGCTGCGCATCAAGAACGCCCTCGAGCTCTCCCGGCTCCAGCGCTCGGCCAGCCCGCTCACCGGGCTGCCCGGCAACCACGCGCTCAACGAGGAGCTGAAGCTGCGGATCCTGCGCGGCAAGCCCTTCGCGATGCTCCAGATCGACATCGACCACTTCAAGTCGTTCAACGATTACTACAACTACCAGCGCGGCGATCAGGCGATCCAGGCCGTGGCCCGCATCATCATGGAGGCCGCCGACAAGCACGGCAACGGCGAGGACTTCGTCGGCCACATCGGCGGTGACGACTTCGTGCTCATCACCCTCCCCGAGCGGGCCGAGGCCGCGGGCGAGGACATCATCGAGGTCTTCAACCGCGTGACGCCGAACCTCTACGACGCCGAGGACATCCAGCGCGGCCACATCGAGGTGCGCAACCGGCAGAAGATCATGGAGAAGTTCCCGCTGATGAGCCTCACCATCGCCATGGTCAGCACCGACCGCGTCCCGGTCTCGCACCTGGCCGAGCTGCTCGACATCGCCCAGGAGCTCAAGAGCCACGGCAAGGGCATCCCGGGCAGCGTGCTGGTGGGCGAGCGCCGCACGCGCGGCGACAACGGGCCGGCCGGGGAATCCCGGAAGGTGGCGTGATGACCGGCCGGGGACGGTCGGCGCGCGTCCGCACCCAGGCCTCCGCGCTGGCCGGCGAGGGGCTGGAGATCCTGGCGCAGGCGGTGCTCGCGCTGCGCAGCACGGGCGACCTGGCCACCGCGTGTGCCATCGCCCGGGACTGCGCCGAGGGCGCGCTCGACGCATCGGCCTCGCGGCTGCTGCGCGTCGATGGGCGCAACGGCTCGCTGCGCTCGATCGACGACACCGGCGGCGAGACCCCTTACCGGCCCGAGGAGGGCGGCGCGGTCGAGGCGGTCATGCGCAGCGACGTGGCCCGGTTCGACGACGGCGCGCACGAAGCCTCGCCGCGCGAGACGGCGCTGTGGGCCGAGGTCCCGGCGGCGCTGGCCACGGTGCCGCTCGCCACCGGCAGCACGGTCTACGGGTTCCTGCTGGTCGCCTTCGCCCGCCCGCGGCCCTTCACCCCGGCCGACCGGCTGTTCCTCCAGACCCTGGGCGACACGCTGGCGATGACCTTCGAGCGCTTCGACCTGCGCGGGCTGCTGGCCGGCGAGCATCAGCGCTTCGCCGAGATCGAGCGCCGGCTGAGCGTGGACGAGGAGGCCTCGTCCAACCTCATGTCGATCGTGGCCCACGAGATCCGCACGCCGCTCACCGCGATCAAGGCCTACACCGAGACGCTGCTCGACACCCTCGCCAACCCGCACACGCCGCGCGAGCGCTTCCTGGGCATCATCAACGACGAGTGCGACCGGCTGACCCGGCTGGTCTCGGACATCCTCGACCTCTCGCGCCTGGAGGCCGGCCAGCGGCCCCTGCGCCTCAGCCGGTTCGACCTGAGCGCCGTCGTCCGGGCCATCGCCGATTCGCTGCTCGCGGTCGCGGCCCCGCGCCAGATCACCCTCGAGGTCGCCGTCGAGCCGTCGCTGCAGGTCGAGGCGGACAGCGACCTGCTGCGCCGCCTGTGTCTCAACCTCATGGGCAACGCGGTCAAGTTTTCGCCGGTCGGGGGCACGGTGCGGGTGCGCGCCGTCGCCCGCGGCGAGGAGTGGACGGGCGTGGTCGAGGACGAGGGCCCGGGCATCCCCCCCGAGGACGTGCCCCGGCTGTTCGAGCGCTTCTTCCGCGGGCGCCAGCCGGGCGATCAGCAGGTCGAGGGCACCGGGTTGGGCCTGGCGATCGCCCGCGGCATCGCCGAGCTGCACGGCGGCCGCATCTGGGTGGAGCCGCGCGAGACCGGCGGCACCCGCTTCTGCTTCGTGCTGCCGCTGCGCCAGATGGCCACGCCGGCGGCGCGGCGGATCGCGCGCCAGATCGCGCTCCGCCCAGATCTGAGAGCGCTGTTCGACCAGACCGTCGAGATGGTGGCGGCGACGATGGACGCCGAGATCGTCTCGCTCATGCTGGTGGACCCCGACCGGGGCGATCTCTTCATCGCCGCCGCGCGCGGGCTCGAAGGACACAACCTCAACGACCACCGCATCACGGTGCGCTCGGGCGTGGCCGGCTCGGTGGCCGCCTGGGGCAAGCCGGTGCTCGTCAACAACATCGAGACCGATCGCCGCTTCCTGCGCCTCAACCACCCGCAGTACCGCACCAAGTCGCTGCTGAGCGTGCCGCTGCGGGTCGAGGGCGAGGTGCTGGGCGTGCTCAACGTGAACAACAAGGTGTCGGGCGCGCCGTTCGACGAGCACGACCTGTCGCTGATGGTGGCGCTGGTCGAGCGCGTCGGCAACGCGGTCGAGCGCACCTACGCCTACCCGGACAGCGCGCGCGGCGTGGACGAGGCGCGCGAGGCGATCCGGAGCCTCACCCGGCTGCGCCGCGACTACCTGCTCGGCAGCCGCAGCGTCGTGCGGCTCGTCCGCGCGACCGCCCGCGAGTTGGGCATGAGCGACCCGGACATCGACGTGATCGGTTACGTCGCCGCGATCCACGACGTCGGCATGACCCGGGTGCAGGACCAGCTCCTCTCGGCCCCCCGTCCGCTCGAGGACGACGAGCGGCAGGAGGTGGCGCGTCACCCCGAGGCCGGCGTCGAGATCATCCGACCGCTCGAGGGCCAGGGCTCGGTGCGCGACCTGATCCTCTCGCACCACGAGCGCTGGGACGGGTCGGGCTATCCGCGCGGCATCGCCGGCGAGGAGATCCCGCTCGGCGCCCGGGTGCTCGCGGCCGTGGACGCCTACGAGAGCATGGTCACCGGCCGGCCCTACCGCGCCCCGCTCGGCCGCGACCAGGCCGTCGCCGAGCTCAAGGCCGGGTCGGGGACCCAGTTCGACCCGCGCGTGGTCGAGGCGCTGCTGCGGGTGATCGCCCGCGAGCGCAGCGCGTCGTGAAGAAGCGCAAGGGGGCGCCGGCCCCGTCGGGCAACGAGATCCTCAAGCTCAAGCGCGAGCTCGACAACGCGCGCCGCGACCTCAAGCAGTTCAAGACCGGGATCCCGGCCGACGCGCCGAAGGCCGGGGCGGCGGCGCCGGGCCACGCGCTCGAGCAGCAGGTCGCCGAGCTCGAGGAGACGCGCGAACGGCTGAGCCGCCTCTACATCAGCCAGCTCGAGGAGAATCGCCGGCGCGCCCAGAAGCTGCAGCACATCCTGAGCGTCGTCAGCGAGATCAACTCCGACCTCGATCCCGACACGCTGCTCTCCCGCATCGCCGAGACCATCCAGCAGAGCCTGGGATTCCGTATCGTCCTGCTGCGCGTGCGCGAGCCGGGCGGCGACCGGCTGATCGCCCGCGCGTTTGCGGGGCTGTCGCAGGAATCGCGCGCCCATCTCGAGGCCGAGGTCATCCACCTCGAGGACTTCCTGTCGTGGCTCAAGGACGACTTCAAGGTCGGCCATTCCTACTTCATCAGCCACAAGGAGCCGTTCAACCGCATCCTGCCGCGCGGCGTGGTGGCGGACCTGGGACGCCGCGAGGACTGGGAGTGGCACCCGGACGACGTGCTGCTGGTGCCGCTCTACAACCGCCGCGGCGAGCTGACCGCGTACTTCTCGGTCGACGATCCCGTGGACCGCATGGTGCCGTCGCTCGACACCATCGAGCTGCTGGAGATCTTCGGCAACCACGCGGTGGTGGCGATCGAGAACGCGAAGATCTACCACCAGCTCGAGGCGCACACGCGCGAGCTGGAGGAAGCCACCCGGCGCATGAAGGAAGTCAACGCGCTCAAGAGCAACTTCCTGGCGACCATCTCGCACGAGCTGCGCACCCCGCTCACCGCCATCCGGGCCTACGTGGACGCCCTGCTGGGGATGCCCCCGGAGGGCGTGCCGGCCGACCAGCTCTCCCGGTTCCTCAAGATCATCAACGAGGAGACCCAGCGGCTCGCCCGGCTCATCGAGTCGGTGCTGGACCTGAACCGCTTCGATTCGGGTCACCAGCGCATGCGCCGCCAGCCGGTGGACCTGGCCGAGATCGTCGCCGACACCGCCCGCCTGCTGGAGCCGGTGGGGTTGGTCAGCCAGGTGACTCTCAAGCTGGTCGTCGAAGCTGCCGATACCCGCGTGGACGCAGACCGCGACCAGATGCGCCAGCTGGTGCTGCACCTGGGCGGGAACGCGATCAAGTTCACGCCCGCCGGCGGGACCACCACCTTCCGGCTCGGCGCGGACGAACGCGAGGTCACGCTGCGGGTGGAGGACACCGGCATCGGGATCCCCGAGGCGGCGTTGGAGCAGATCTTCGAACGCTTCTACCAGGTCGATTCGTCGCTGGTGCGCCGCTACGGCGGGACCGGGCTCGGGTTGGCCATCTGCAAGTCGATCGTCGAGTGGCATGGCGGACGGGTGTTCGCGACCAGCACGCCGGGTCACGGTTCGTGTTTCACGGTGGTGCTGCCGCGGCGGACGTCGCCCCGGGTCGTGGTGCGACACTCGCCGGGCTTGAGGCCCGCGACCGAGGACGTGCTGAAGCTGGCGGTCGAGATGGTGGCCGAGGTGATGGACGCACGCATCGTTTCGGTGATGGCGTGCGAACCGAACGGGGAGCTCGTGGTGCAGGCGGCGACCGGACTCGATGAACGGGTGGTCCAGGACGTGCGCATCGGTACGGGGCGCGGCGTCGCGGGCTGGGTGGTGGAGCAGCGCCGCCCGGTGTGCTTCTCGACCGCGATGCCCCACCACGGCGTGGCCGGCTCGGGACGGGAGACCTACCGGAGCAACACGTTCCTGGCCGTGCCGATCGAGGGCGAGAAGGGCCTGCTCGGCGTGCTCAACGTGACCGACCCGGTCTCGCAGCGGATGTTCGACGCCGAGGACTGCCACATGCTGCTCGACCTGGCCGACCGCATCGCCAACGCCTGGCAGCAGGCGCAATCGCTGGAGGCGAACCACGCGCACGTGGAGAGCGCGACCGGGGCGCTGCGGCGGCTGCTGCTGCACATCGCCCGCGGGCGGCGCACGGCGCCGAACCGGGTGCGGCTGGCCCGGGCCATCGCGCGCGAGCTGGCGCTCACCGAGGCCGAGATCGGCGTGATCGGGTTCGCGGCCACCGTGCACGACGTGGGGATGACCCTGGTGGGGCAGGACACCCTGGGCCGCGGCGGCGCGCTGACGCCCGAGGAGCGGGGGCGCATGGAACGCCACGCCGAGCTGGGCGCCGAGCTGATCGAGCCCATCGAGACGGTGGGCGCGGTGCGCGAGATCGTGCTCTCCCACCACGAGTGGTGGGACGGCACGGGCTATCCGCGGCGGCTGGCCGCCACCGACATCCCGATCGGCGCGCGCGTGCTGGCCGTGGTGGATGCGTACGAGAGCATGACGCTGGGCCGCGCGCACCGGGCGCCGGTGTCGTGTGAGGACGCGAGGTCCGAGATCCGCCGGCTCAAGGGCAGGCAGTTCGACCCGGAGGTCGTCGAGGCCTTCGAGCGGGCGCTACCCGGGCTGGAGGTGCAGCACGCGGAGTCGGCCGAGGTCGGCGACGCCGCGACATCCGACAAGGGGAGGTGAGAGACATGGCGAAAGGACGGATCCTGGTCGTGGATGACGAGATCTACATCGTGCACATCCTCGACTTCAGCCTCGGCATGGAAGGGTACGAGGTGATCACCGCCCTGGACGGGGAGCAGGCGCTCGAGAAGGCGCGCAGCGAGAAGCCCGACCTGATCGTGCTGGACATCATGATGCCCAAGCTCGACGGCTACGAGACCTGCAAGCTGCTCAAGGCCGAAGAGGGCACCAAGCACATCCCGGTCATCCTGCTGTCGGCCAAGGGTCGCAACGTGGACCAAAAGATCGGGTTCGAAGTCGGCGCGGACGACTACATCACCAAGCCGTTCAGCCCGCGGAAGCTGGTCGAACGCATCAACGCGATCCTGGGTCAGAACTCCTCCCACGCCTCTCCGCCGGCGGACCCACGCCTGGTGGGGCGCACCCCGCGTCCCGTCGCGCTTCGCGCGCGCCCCAGCCCATGTAGACTGCGCGCATGTCCTTCGCGCAGGTCGCCCTGCCGCTCCCGCTGCGTCGCACCTTCACCTATCGCGTCCCCGAGTCGCTCGCCGAACGCGTCCGCCTGGGCGTCGAGGTGCAGGCGCCCTTCCGCGGCCGCCCGCGCCGCGGGTTCGTGGTCGAGCTGAGCCGCGAGAACCCGCTGCCCGAAGGCGCCTCGGTGCACGACCTGGCGGCGGTGCTGGGCAGCCCGCTCTTCAGCCCGCACCTGTTGAGCCTCACCCGCTGGATCGCCGACTACTACCTGGCGCCGTGGGGCGAGGTGCTGAGCGCCGCCCTGCCCGGCGGCCTCGAAGGCTTCGCGGCGAGCCGCGCCCGCCGCGCCGCCGCCGCCGATCCGACCACACGGCTCGCCCTGCCGGACCGCGTCACCTTGACCGGCGGCCAGCGCGAGGCGCTGCGCGGGGTGGAGCGCGCCCTGGAGCGCGGCGGGTTCAGCCCGCTGTTGCTCCACGGGGTCACCGCGAGCGGCAAGACCGAGGTCTACCTGCGCGCCGCCGACCGCGTGCGCGGGCGCGGCGGGCAGGCGCTGGTGCTGGTGCCCGAGGTGGCCCTGGGATCGCAGCTGGTGTGCGAGTTCCGGCGCCGCTTCGGCACGCGCGTCGGCGTGCTCCACTCGTATCTCTCGGTCGGCGAGCGCCGCCGCAACTGGGAGCTGGCGCGGCGCGGCGCGCTCGACGTGGTGGTCGGCGCGCGCTCGGCGGTGTTCGCCCCGCTGCCGCGCCTCGGGCTCGTGGTCGTGGACGAGGAGCACGAGCCCTCGTACAAGCAGAGCGAGATGCTGCGCTATCACGGGCGCGACACGGCGGTGCGGCGCGCCCAGATGCTGGGCATCCCGGTGCTGCTCGGCTCGGCGACCCCGAGCCTCGAGTCGCTGGCCAACGCCGCGCGCGGCAAGTACGCGCGCATCGTGCTGCCCGAGCGCGTGGATCGCCGCCCGCTGCCGGCGCTGCGCGTGGTCGATCTGAGGCGCGAGGGCGGCGGCTCGCTGCTCTCGCGCCCGCTGCTCGCCGCCCTGGACGCGCGGCTCACGCGCGGCGAGCAATCGCTGCTGTTCCTCAACCGCCGCGGCCACTCGCACCACACCCAGTGCCGCGCCTGCGGCTGGGTGCCGGGGTGTCCGCACTGCGACATCGCGCTGACGCTGCACGTGAGCCCGCGCGAGTGGCGCTGCCATTACTGCGACCACCGCGAGCCCGCGACCGCGCAGTGCCCCCAATGCCAGGCCGCCCTGCTGCGGCTCTCGGGCGCCGGCACCCAGCGCGCCGAGCGCGAGCTCATGGCGGCGCTGCCCCAGGCGCGGGTGCTGCGGCTCGACACCGACGTCGCGCGCGACCGCGAGGCCCCTGCCCAGGTGCTCTCCCGCTTCGCGCGCGGGGAGGCCGACGTGCTGCTCGGCACCCAGATGATCGCCAAGGGGCTCGACTTCCCGCGGGTGACGCTGGTGGGCGTGCTGGATGCGGACGTGGCGCTCCACCTGCCCGACTTCCGCGCCGCCGAGCGCACCTTCCAGCTGCTGGTGCAGGTCGCGGGCCGGGCCGGCCGCGGGCGCAAGCCGGGCGAGGTGCTGGTGCAAACCTGTTCGCCCGAGCATCCCGCGATCACCGCCGCCAGCCGCTACGACGCCGCGGGGTTCGCCGAGCGCGAGCTGGCCGAGCGCCGCGAGGCCGACTACCCGCCGTTCACGCGGCTCGCGACCCTGCTGCTGACCGGCGCCGACCCGGACCAGGTCGAGCGCGCCGCCGAGGCGCTCGCCGAGGCCATCCGGCCCGAGGCCGAGGCGCAGTCCGTGCGGGTGCTGGGCCCGGCGCCCCAGGCGCTGGCGCGGTTGCGCGGCAAGCACCGCTGGCACCTGCTGCTCAAGGGCGGGAACGCCCCACGGCTGCGGGCGGTCGCCGCGCGCGGCCTGGAGTGGGCGGAATCGAAGGCGCGCCCGGCCGCCGTGAGGGTGGTGGCCGACG
Source organism: Candidatus Eiseniibacteriota bacterium (assembly GCA_005893365.1). GTDB lineage: Bacteria > Eisenbacteria > RBG-16-71-46 > RBG-16-71-46 > RBG-16-71-46 > WS-11. Next base: position 112 of record VBPB01000097.1, on the reverse strand, counting down.
TGGACCCGGTCGAGGTGCTGTAGGCGGTGCGTCCCCGCGTCACGCCGTGGCGGGTCAGACGCACGCCAGCCTCGCGGTCAGGCCCCCGCAAGGCGCCCGCGGCGCCGGGCTT
>VBPB01000400.1 GCA_005893365.1 Candidatus Eiseniibacteriota bacterium | reverse complement strand
TGGTCGTTCGGCTGCGTGCTGTTCGAGTGTCTCACCGGCCGGCCGGTCTTCTCGGGCGAGACCGTCTCCGACCTGGTCGCGCACATCCTGCAGACCGAGCCGGACTGGAAGGCCCTGCCCGCCATCACGCCGCCCGCGGTGCGCCGGCTGCTCGAGCGCTGCCTGCGCAAGGACGCGCGCGAGCGGCTCCGCGACATCGGCGACGCGCGGATCGAGATGGACGAGATGTTGAGCGCGGGCGTGTCGGCGGCGGGTGTCCCGCCCACGACCGGCGCGGCCCAGGCCGCCGACGGACACCGGGGCAGCTCGACCGTCATCGCCTGGGCCGTCGCGGCTCTGACGCTGGCCCTCGCGGCGGTCACGCTGCTCGTCCCCGGCCTGCTGCGCCGGTCGCCCGCGCCGCTCGCCGCGCGCGCGATGATCGCCTCGCCGGCCGGCATGCAGATCTCGACCAATCCCAGCGACGCGGCGGTCTCGCCCGATGGCCGGTCGATCGTGTTCGTGGTCAGCGACACCACCGGCGCATCGCGGCTCTGGCTCCGCCCGCTCGAATCGCTGGACGCGCGTCCGATCGAGGGGACCGAATACGCCGACGCCGGCAACAGCCCGGCGCTCCCGTTCTGGTCGCCCGACGGCAAGAGCATCGGCTTCTTCGCCGACAACAAGCTCAAGACCATCCCGGTCACGGGCGGCACCGCGCAGGCCCTGTGCAGCGTGTCGAACGCCCGTGGCGGCACCTGGAACCGCCAGGGGGTGATCCTCTTCTCCCGGTTCAGCCAGGGCCCGCTGTTCCGCGTCTCCCAGTCGGGGGGAGACCCCGAACAGATCACGGTCGTCGATTCCACGCTGCACGAGACCGCGCACCGCTTCCCCCGATTCCTGCCCGACGGCCGGCACTACGAGTTCGTCTCCCTGCCCGGACACGACGGGAAGCTCGACACCTGGATCGGGGAGTTGGGTTCATCGAAGCGGACGCTGGTCGCGAGCGCCGGGTCCGGCGCCCTGTTCGCGCCGCCCGGGCACATGGTGTTCGTGCGCGACCAGTCGCTGGTGGCGCAGCCGTTCGACCCGGGGCGGATGCGGCTCAAGGGCGAGCCCACGGTCATCGGCGATGCGCCCGAGAACCTCAACATCCTGGGCACGATGCCCGCCAGCGCATCCGACCACGGGGTCCTGGTGTACCCGGCCAGCGCCGCGACCGTGAGTCATCTGATGTGGATCGGGCGCGACGGGACCGTCCGCGGCGCCTTCCCGGTGCCGGCCGGCGACTACCGGGAGATCGTGCTCAGCCCGGACGACCGCCAGGTCGTGTTGCTGCGCCAGGATTCCCCGACCAGTGCCGACCTCTGGATCGCGGATGTGTCGAGCGGCGCGCTCCGGCGGCTCACCACCGACGGCATCCAGCGCCACACGCTGCTGTGGTCGGGCGACGGCAAGCGCCTCGCCTATGCCGTCTCCCGCGGTGGGCAATACGACTTCTGGGAGCGCGAGGTGTCCGGCTCGGAGGAGGAGCGGCCGCTGTTCGTTTCGAGCTCACCGCTCAAGAACCTGTCCGACCTGACGCACGATGGGTCGTATCTGATCTACGACGACATCGGGAAGACCACGCAACGGGACATCTGGGCACTTCCGCTCACGGGCGATCGCAAGCCATTCCTGTATCTCGGCACGCCGTTCAACGAGACCTCCGGGATCCTGTCCCCCGACGGCCATTGGATGCTGTATCAGTCGGACGAATCGGGCCGCCCCGAGATGTACGTCCAGTCGTTCCCGAAGCCTGGGAACAAGGTCCGCATCTCGCTCTACGCATCACAGCAGGCCGCCATGTCGGTGCCGGTCACGATCGGTCCCACGTTCACGGCGGGCCAGCCGAAACTGCTCCTGGTACGGCCGAAGGAGCTCGTGACGGTGGGGGCCACGTCGGACTTCCAGCGCTTCCTGGCGGCGCTCGCCTCGGGCGAGCGCCGGTCGAGCCTCACGCTCCTCACCAACTGGGAGTCGCTGCTCGGGCGGTAGTCGGCGGCTGAAGAGCCTGAACTCGTGCCCGACCAAAACGTCCTCATCGACGCGCCGCTAACCCCGCGCGGTGTCGCGTCGGGCAGACGGGTGGACGGCCGTACCGAAAGGACCTGTCTTGGAGACAAGCCCGCTAGCAAGGGTGCAGTCGCTCGCTCGGTGAAGCAAGGTAGCAATCCTGTCGATAACCTCTAAGCGATCGGAAGCATTCTAGTTGCCCAACCCTGCAGAGTCGGCAGCCACAGTCTGGGCCCCCAGAAGCCCGAACGGGAGCATCTTGAGAGAGAATGACTACGACGCCGTGATTGTCGGTGCACGGTGCGCGGGCGCTACGCTCGCCACCTTTCTCGCCCGTGCCGGGGCTCGAGTGCTCCTGCTCGACAAAGATGCCATGCCCAGCGACCACGTTCTCTCCACCCACTTCATCAGTCCGCCGGGCATGGATGTGTTGGACGAAGCGGGCGTAGGCGAGGCCGTGCGCTCGCTGGCCCCGCGGATTCGCATCATCCGAATCAAAGTAGACGGGAAACACCTCGACTTGAAGCTCCCTGAGCACCGAGGCGGATACTGTCCGCGGCGCAAGCGACTCGACGGCTTGCTCCAGCGGGCCGCAGACAAGGCGGGCGCTCGGTTCCTGGACCGCGCCCGAGTGGTCTCGCTCATCCAGAGGGATGGCCGCGTCCGTGGCGTGCGGGCGATCATCGGTGACCGCGAACGGGCCTTCACGGCGGGGCTCGTCGTTGGCGCAGACGGGCGTCATTCCACGGTGGCCGGGTTGGTCGGCGCCGAGGAGTACCTCGACTATGATGCACCGCGAGCGACGTACTGGGGTTACTGGAATGCCCCCAGCCTCTGGAAGACGGATTCCCGGTACCCCTTCGACGCGTACTTCGGCTTGGACGGCCCCGAGATCCGGGCCATCTTTCCGACAGACCAAGACCAGCTGCTGATCGCCGGCTCCCCGCCCATTGATCAGGTTGGGATGTGGCGGGCGAACCCCCGGCGAGCACTTCGGGCCGCGCTGGACTCTGACCCCATCACCGCCGCACTCGTCCGTGACTCCCCTCCTGCCGGCAAGATCTGCGGCACCGCGAAGGAGCGCTTCTTCTTTCGCAGGGCGGCCGGGAGTGGCTGGGCCCTCGTGGGCGATGCCGGTCACCACAAGGAGTTTCTGCTTGGGGACGGGATCACGGAGGCCCTCATCCAGGCTCGCAGCCTGGCAGTTACGATCGAGAACGGAACCGATGTGGCGCTCGCTCGCTGGTGGCGGGCCCGCGACGTGGAAGCCCTTCCTCTGTACTTCCTCGGGCGGATCGCAGCCGCTCCTGAGCGTCCCGTCGAGCTCCAGCGCGTCCTGTTCTCGCGGCTTCCCCAACAGCCCGGGCTGATGGCACAGATGGCGGCGGTCGCGGATCAGCGGCTTTCGCCGTTTGCCGCCCTATCGGCTCCCCAGGTTCTTTCGTGGATCGCGGCCGCCGCAATG
>VBPB01000096.1 GCA_005893365.1 Candidatus Eiseniibacteriota bacterium | reverse complement strand
CGGCGCGGTGATCGCGCTCGCCACGCTGGTCTACCTGGTGATGGCGTTCCAGGGGCAGTTCAAGGGCTGGATCGTGCTGCTCACCACCGCCGGAGCCCTCTACGGCATGAAGGTCGCCTTCGGCGACGAGGACTTCAAGGGCTTCAGCTCCACGATCGCGGCCCTGTCGGTGCTGGTCCCGCTCGCCCTGCTGATGCGCAAGGTGCGCGAGGCGCGGGTCATCGGGCTGGCGCTGCTGCTCATGGCGGTGGGCTACTCGACCCACGTCTACCTGCCGATCCGCGCCGCCCAGCACCCCGGCATCAACGAGGGGGCGCCGGCCTCGTGGGACAAGCTCCGCGACCTGCTCGAGCGCAAGCAGTACGGCGAGATGAAGCCGTTCGAGCGCCGCTCCTCGTGGAGCAACCAGTTCGGCAAGGAGTTCTGGCGCTACTTCGAGCGCCAGTGGCCGCTGGTGCCGACGCGCCGGCTGTGGGGGGCGGTGCTGCCCCTGGCGCTCGGCCTCTCCCAAACGAGAACGCATCTCGTTCCTCACCAACCTGACCTTCTTCCTGTTCGGCACGCTGGTGATGATCGTGTTCCTCAACTTCACCGACCACGAGGTGCGGGACCGCGACTACTTCTTCACCACCGGCTACCACGCCTACGCCCTGTGGATCGGGATGGGGGCGGCCTGGCTCATCACCTGGGTGCGCGAGTCGTTCGGCTCGGGCCGCGCGCGGGAGCTGGCCACGGCGGCCTGCTCGGCGCTGGTGCTGGCGCAGCCCTTCATGCTGATGAACAACATGTGGTTCGCGCACGATCGGCACGGCAACTACGTGGCCCGCGACTACGCCTACAACATGCTCGCGCCGCTGGCGCCGAACGCGTTCATGTTCACCAACGGCGACAACGACACGTTCCCGCTCTGGTACATCCAGCAGGTGGAGGGCGTGCGCAAGGACGTGCGGGTGGTCAACCTGAGCCTGCTCAACACCGACTGGTACATCCGCCAGCTGCGCGACGAGGATCCCAAGGTGCCCATCCACCTCGACGACGCGACCGTGGACAAGCTCGGCATCGGCCTGCTGCGGGACCCCGACAGCGGCGAGTACATCTACACCAGCCACTACATGGTGGATCACATCATGCAGCAGGACCGCGCGGACCATGGCTGGAAGAAGCCGCCCTACTTCGCGGTCACCGTCCCCGAGCACATGGGCCTGGACAAGAACTTCACGCTCGAGGGGCTGGCCTACCGCGTCAACCCCGACACGACCGGGCCGCGGTTCGACGAGGCCGCGACGCGCCACGCCCTCTACGACGTCTTCAAGTACCGGGGCCTGTTCACCGCCGACGGAAGCTGGGACCCCAAGGTGTACAAGGACGAGAACGCCTCGACCCTGTCGCGCAACTACGCCGCCGCCTTCATGGAGCTGGCCTACGCCTACCGGCGGCGGGGCCAGTTCCCGCAGGCCATCGCCGAGATGGAGCGGGTCGAGCGCATGTTCCCGGGCTCGCCCGACGTGCTCCTGCCGCTCGGCTCGTTCTACGTCGAGTCCGGCGACACCGCCGCCGCGATCCGCGTGTTCACCAGTCTCGCCAAGGTGGCGCCCGGCGACCCCGACGTGCGCTACTACTACGCGGTGTCGCTGATCTTCCAGAACAAGCTGGAGGCGGCGCTGCAGGAGTTCGAGCAGTCGATCCGCCTCGACCCGGACCACGCGCAGGCCTACATCGGCGCCTACTCGGTGGCCTGGCAGATGGGGCAGAAGGACCGCGCGGTCCAGATCCTCGAGCAGTGGACCCGCCGGCATCCCGACGATCCCCAGGCGCGCGAGCTGCTGGATGGACGCCGCCGCGAGATGGGGCTGCCCTCGCAGACGGTGCCGCTGCCGCCGCCGTCCGTCCCCAACCTGCCCTAGCGGAGGACTGCGTGGCTAGAGCCTCGACGCACCACGCGCTGGTCACGGGTGCCGCCGGGTTCATCGGCTCGCACCTGGTCGAGCGCCTGCTCAAGGACGGCGCGAGCGTCACCGGCGTCGACTGCTTCACCGACTACTACCCTCCGTCGCTCAAGCGGGCGAACCTCGCGGCGGCGCTCGAGCATTCGGGCTTCCGGCTGCTGGAGCTGGACCTGGGCGCGGCGGATCTGGCCGCATTGCCCGACGTGCAGGTGGTGTTCCACCAGGCGGCGCAGGCCGGGGTGCGCGCCTCGTGGGGCGCCGACTTCGCCGCCTACGCCCATCACAACGTGCTCGCCACCCAGCGGCTGCTCGAGCGCTATCGCGACGCCGGGCTCGAGCGCTTCGTCTACGCCTCGTCCTCGTCGATCTACGGCGACGCCGAGCGCTATCCCACCGACGAGAGCATGCTGCCGCGGCCGTTCTCGCCCTACGGGGTCACCAAGCTCGCCGGCGAGCATCTGACCCTCCTCTACGGGCGCAACTTCGGCCTGCCGGTGACCGTCCTGCGCTACTTCACCGTCTACGGCCCGCGCCAGCGGCCCGACATGGCGTTCCACCGCTTCTGCCGCTCGCTGCTCGCCGGCGAGCCGATCCTGGTCCACGGTGACGGGCACCAGTCGCGCGATTTCACCTTCGTCGCCGACGTCATCGAGGCCAACGTGCGGGCGTGGACGCGCAGCGCGCCGCAGGGCGTCTACAACGTCGGCGGGGGCTCGCAGGTGCAGGTGCTGGAGGCGATCGCCATCCTCGAGCGCGCGCTGGACCTCAAGGCCCAGATCCGGTTCGAGCCGCGGCCGCCGGGCGATCCGCTGCGCACCCGCGCCGACGCGGCGCGCATCCGCGCCGACCTCGACTTCGTGCCGGGCATCGGCATCGAGACCGGCCTCGCGGCCGAGGCGGCCTGGGTGCGCGGGCTCTACGCACCGGGCGGGCGATGGACGGCCGGGCGCGAGGCGCGATGACCCGTCCCGGCCGCGGGGGTGAGGCATGACCGAGGTACTACGCCTCTCGGTGGTCGTGCCGGCCTGGAACGAGGCCGAGAGTCTGCCCGAGCTGCAGCGTGAGCTGGCCGCCGCCCTCGAGGTACTCGGCCGCCCCTGGGAGGTCATCTACGTGGACGACGGCTCGCGCGACGGCACCGACGAGGTGATCGCCCGGCTCGCCGCCGCCGACCCGCGCGTGCGCGGCGCCTCGCTGCGCCGCAACTTCGGCAAGTCGGCCGCCCTCGCGACCGGGTTCCGGATGGCGCGCGGCGAATGGGTGGCGACACTGGACGCCGATCTGCAGGACGACCCGACCGAGCTGCCGCGGCTGGCGGCGGCCTTGGAGGGCGGCCTCGACCTGGTGTCGGGGTGGAAGCAGGATCGCAAGGACCCCTTCACCAAGACCATCCCCTCGCGGCTCTTCAACGCCGTCACCTCGGCGGTCGCGGGGCTCAGGCTCCACGATTACAACTGCGGCTTCAAGCTCTACCGCAAGGAGGTCACCGAGGCGGTCGAGATCTACGGCGAGTTCCACCGCTTCATCCCGGCGCTCGCGCACTGGCGCGGCTTCCGCGTGGGGGAGGTGCCGGTGCGGCACCGTGCGCGCCGCTTCGGCCGCAGCAAGTTCGGCGCCTCGCGCTTCATCAACGGCTTCCTCGACCTGCTGGCGGCGGCGTTCATCTCCACGTCGTCGCTCAAGCCGCTCCACGTCTTCGGCCGCATCGGACTCCTGTTCCTCTTGGTCGGCCTCGGGGTCGGCGGCTGGTTCGTGGCGCAGTGGCTGGGCGGCGAGCCGATGCGAGTCCGCCCGCTCATGCTGCTGGGCGTCGGGCTGGTGCTGCTCGGCATCCAGTTCGTCCTCATGGGCCTGCTGGGCGAGATGATCGCCCACCAGGGCGCGGGTGCCGAGTATCCGGTCCGGCGCCGCTTCAATTAGGGGGCGCGCGTGAGGGCGTTCGTGCTCGCGGGCGGGCTCGGGACGCGCCTGCGTGGGCGCTTCGGCGAGCTGCCCAAGCCGCTCGCCCCGCTCGGCGGCCGCCCGCTGCTCGCGCGCCAGATGGAATGGCTCAGGGACCACGGCGTGCGCGACGTGGTGCTGTGCGTGGGCCACGGCGCGGAGCAGGTGCGCGCCACCCTGGGCGACGGCGCGGCCTTGGGGGTGCGCATCCGCTACTCCGCCGAGGACGAGCCGCTCGGCACCGCCGGCGCGCTGCGGCTGGCGCAGGCCCACGTCGACGGCCCGGCGCTGGTGATGAACGGCGACACGATGACCGCCGCCGACCCGTGGGCGCTGGAGCGCGCGCGCTGGGAGTCGGGGGTGCTGGCGGCCGTGGCGCTGTTCCGGGTCGCCGACGCGTCGGCGCGCGGCCGCGTCGAGCGCGCGGCCGACGGCCGGATCACCGGCTTCCTCGAGAAGGACCCCGCCCATGCGGGGCCGGCGTGGGTGAACGGCGGCCTCTACGCGCTGTCGCCGCGCGTCTGGCGCGTCCTGCCGCCGCGCGGGGCGGCCTCGCTCGAGCGCGAGGTGCTGCCGCGGCTCGCCGCCGAGGGCCGCCTGCTGGGCGTCGAGGTGGCGGGCGAGTTCTGGGACATCGGCACGCCCGAGGAGTGGGAGCGGGCGGAGCGGCACTTCGCCGCCGCGAAGCTCCCATGACGCTCCGATGAAGCCGCGCCCGTACTACCGCGCCCGCGCCCCGCTGCGCATCTCGCTGTGCGGCGGCGGCACCGACGTCTCGCCCTACCCCGAGGAGCACGGCGGCATGGTGCTCTCGGCCACCATCAACCAGTACGCCTACGTGTCGCTGCGCCCGCGCCGCGACTCGCGGCTGACGCTCGCCAGCCTGGACTACGACACGGTGGCCAAGTACGACCACCCGCGGCGCGTGCGCATCGACGGCCAGCTCGATCTCATCAAGGCGGTGGTCCAGGCGCTCAAGGTGCGCGGCGGCACCGACCTGTGGACCCACTCGGACGCCCCGCCCGGCTCGGGGCTCGGCTCCTCGTCGACCATGGTGGTGGCGCTGATCGGCTGCATCAGCGCCTGGCAGGGCCGGCCGCTGGCGGGCTACGACGTGGCCGAGCTCGCCTACCGCATCGAGCGCAAGGACCTCGGGCTCGCCGGCGGGCGGCAGGACCAGTACGCGGCCACCTTCGGCGGGATCAACTTCATCGAGTTCCACCGCGACGCGACCGTGGTGAACCCGGCTACATGGGGCACACGCGCCAGTCGGCGCGCATCATCGAACGGCAGACCGAGTCCTATCGCGAGGGGCGGTCCCAGGTGGTGGACGCCCTCCACCGGCTCAAGGCCGAGACGCTGGAGATGAAGAAGGCGCTGCTGCTGGGCGACGTCGACGCGATCGGCGAGCTGCTGCACGAGGCGTGGGAGAACAAGAAGCGGCTGGACGAGGGCATCTCCAACGGCCGCGTCGACCGCCTCTACCGCATCGCGCGCCGCGAGGGGGCGATCGGGGGCAAGATGCCCGGCGCCGGCGGCGGCGGCTACTTCCTGTTCCTGACCCGCTTCGACCGCAAGCACCGCGTGGCCGCGGCGCTCGAGCGGCTGGGCGGACAGGTGGTGCCGATGAGCTTCGAGAACCGCGGGCTCACCACCTGGGCCTCGGCCTCCGCCGCGCGGGGCGGCCCCACGCGCCCGCGGACCGGTACGACCCGGTCCGGCCCCGGGCGCGGCGCGACGCCTCCACGCACCACGCGTCCCGGCTGATGCGCATCGCGCTCGTCGGGCCGGTTCATCCCTGGCGCGGCGGCATCGCGCAGTACCTGGGACTGCTGGGCGAGTCGCTCATGCCGCGCGCCGAGGTGCGCGGCGTCACCTTCACGCGCCAGTACCCGGGCTTCCTGTTCCCGGGCGAGAGCCAGCGCGACCCCAAGGCGGAGCCGCCGCGCTTCCCGGTCTCGGCCCGGCTCGACTCGATCGCCCCGTGGAGCTGGCGCGCCACCGCGCGGGCGCTCGAGGCCTTCGCCCCGGGGCTGGTCCTGCTCAAATGGTGGCTCCCGTTCTTCGGCCCCGCCTTCGCCTCGGCGGTCGGGCCTTTGCGGGACCGTGGCACCAAGGTGGTGCTGGTGTGTGACAATCTGGTCCCGCACGAGCGGCGTCCCTTCGACGGGCCCTTCACGGGCTGGATGCTGCGCAACTCCGACGGCTACCTGGTGATGTCGGAGAGCGTCGAGCGCGACCTGGACCGCCTCAAGCCCGGGGCCCCCCACCGTCGCGTGCTGCACCCGCTCTACGCGCAGTTCGATCGCGGGCGCTTCACGCGGGCGAGCGCCCGTGAGCGGCTCGGTCTGGACGGGGAGGTGGCGGTGTTCTTCGGCTACGTCCGGCACTACAAGGGCCTCGACGTGCTGCTGGACGCCTGGCCGCGCGTGCGCGCCGAGCGGCCGGCGACGCTGGTCGTCGCCGGCGAGTTCTACGAGGACGCCGCCCCCTACCGGGCGCAGGTCGAGCGGGTGAACGCCGCCGCGGGTACCGCGGCGGGGGCCGCCGCCGGGCCGCCCGGGGACGCGGTGCGGCTGCTCGACCGCTACCTTCCGGACGACGAGGTCGAAGCCCTGTTCAAGGCGGCGGACGTGGTGGTGCTGCCCTACCGCTCGGCGACCCAGAGCGGGGTCACGCACGTGGCCTACGCGCTCGGGGTGCCGGTCATCACCACCGACGTGGGCGGGCTCTCCGAGACCGTGCGCCCCGACGTGACCGGGCTGGTGGTGCCGCGGGCGGACCCGGCCGCCCTGGCCCAGGCGATCGTCCGGTTCTTCCGCGACCGGATGGGCCCGCGGCTGCGCGAGGGGGTGGCCGCACTCCAGGCCGAGCACTCGTGGAGCGTGCTCGCGGACCGCGTGATCGAGCTGGGCGACGAGCTGCATCCGACGCGAGGCTGGCGATGAGCCGCCCGTCCGCGCGCACCGGGCTCTGGCTCGGCGTCGCCGCGTTCCTGGGCTTCGCACTCACCGGCGGCGGGCGCATCGTCGGCAGCGACGAGGTGACGATGCTCGAGCTGGCGCGGGCGATGCTCCACGGCGGCATCGCGGTGCCGGTGGGCGCCACGCTCGATGGGCCGGACGGCCGGCACTACACCAAGAACGCGGCCGGCCAGGCGGTGCTCGCCCTGCCGCTGGTCGCCGCCGCCGAGGCCGCCGCGGACCGGCTGCCGAGGTTAGGCCCGCGCCGCGTGCTCGCGGTGCGCTTCGCGGTCTCGTTCTTCAACGCGCTGATCGCCGCCCTGGTGCTGGTCGCCTTCCACGCCCTGGTGCGCGCGCTCTCGGTGCGGGCGGGGCCGGCGCTGGCCGCCACCGCGATGCTCGGCCTCACCACCCCGCTCTGGGTCTACGCCAAGAGCTTCATGGCCGAGCCGCTGCAGGCGCTGGGGCTCTTGCTCGCGCTCTCCGGCAGCGCGCGCGCGGCACTGGGCGAGCGGCGGGGCGCGTGGTGGGCCGGGCTGGGCGTCATGCTCGCGGTCTCGGCCAAGCTCAGCATGCTGCCGTTCGCCCTGCTCGGCCTGTGGCCGCTGCGCGGCGCTGAGCCGCGCGACCGCGTGCCGCCGCTGCTGATGCTGGCGCTGGCGCTGGCGGGGCACGGCGCCTACGACCTGGCCCGGTTCGGCACCGTGCTCGAGACCGGCTACGGAGCCCAGGCCACGCCGGCCGCCTATTCCACGCCGCTTCTGGTCGGCCTCTACGGCCTGCTGCTCTCCTCGGGCAAGGGCATCGCCTGGTTCGCGCCGGCGCTGTGGCTGGCGCCGGCCGGCTTGAGGCGGCTTCGCGGCGCCGGGCCGACGCACGCGCGCACGGCGGTCACGATCGCGCTCGCCTGGGCGGGGGCGCTCCTGCTCTACGCGCGGTTCCAGCACTGGGCCGGCGACGGCTCGTTCGGGCCGCGCTATCTGGTCCCGTTCCTGCCGCTGGCGTTCGTGCTGGTCGCCTTCGCCCTGGACGGCGCGTCCCGGTCGCGGCGGGTGATCGCGAGGGCGCTCGCGGCCCTGGGGCTGATCGTCCAGGTGGGCGGGGTCGCGGTCTACTTCGGCGCCCAGATGCGCGAGGCCGGCGACTATCCCTACCGCCTGGCGCTCGACGATCCACACTTCATGAGCGACAGCCACTTCAATCCCCGCTTCAGTCCGATCGCCGGGCACTGGCGGATGCTGGTCCGCAACGCCGGCGAGCACCTGGCCGGCCGCGCCCCGCGGCTCATGGGCGGGGGCGAGCCCGATCCGCGCTTGGGGCTGAGTGCCGCCGACCAGGAAGCGCTGCTCCACGCCCTCGACTTCTGGTGGCTCTACGCGCTCTACGCCGGGCTCCCGGCCGCCCCGGTGCTGGGGGCGCTGGCCCTCTTGCTGCTGCTGACCGGATGGGCGCTGGCGCGGCTCAAGGCCGCGCTGGCCGCGGACGCCGCAGTACCGTGAGCCGCCTGGCGGTGGTGGTGCTCAACTGGAACGGGCTGGCCGACACGCGCGCGGCGCTCACCAGCCTGCTCGCCTGCCGGCTCCCCCCGGGATGGGAGGCGGCGCTGATGATGGTGGACAACGGCTCGACCGACGGCTCGGCCCAGGCCGTGCGCCGCGAGTTCCCCGCGGTCGAGGTGCTGGCGCTGCCCGAGAACCGGCGCTTCGCCGGCGGCAACGACGCCGGCCTCACGCGCGCGCTCGCGGCCGGCGCCGACGCGGTGATGCTGGTCAACAACGACACCGAGGCCGACCCCGGACTGTTCGAGCGGCTGATCGGGGCGCTCGACGCCGATCCTAAGGCCGGGGCCGCGGCCCCGCTCATCCGCTTCGCCGGCCCGGGCGAGCGCATCTGGTACGCGGGCGGCTGGTGCGTGCCGTGGCTCGGACTGGTCGCCCACCGCGGACTGCGCGCGCGCGACCGCGGGCAGTTCACGCGGACCGAGCCGACCGGCTATCTCACCGGCTGCTGCCTGCTGGCCCGAGCCGAGGCGTGGGAGCAGGTGGGGCTGCTCGACGAGCGCTACTACATCTACGCCGAGGACGCCGACTGGTCGCTGCGCGCGCGGGCGGCCGGCTACCGGCTGCTGTTCGTACCGGGGGCCCGGCTCACCCACAAGGTGTCGGCCGCGGCGGGGGCGGCGAGCCCGTTCAAGATCGCCCACCGGCTGCGCGCCAACCTGACGCTGTTCGCGCGGCACGCGCGCGGGCTCGGGCGCGTCACCTGGCTGCCGTGCTTCCTGCTCCAGCAGGTGGCGCTGGCCTTCTGGCTGCTGGCCCGCGGCCGGTTCGCCGCGGCGGGGGCGGTGCCGCGGGCCCTGTGGGCCGCCGCCCTGGGGCAGCCCGCGGCGGAGATGCGGCCATGAGTGCGCGCCTCGCGGCCGGCCCGATGGCCTCGGGTGCCCACAAGCCGGTGCGAGCACCCGGGGAGCCGCCGCTCTTCCTCCACGAGCTGATCGCCGACGCTCCGCCGGGGGCCCGGGTGCTGGATGCCGGGTGCGGGCCCGGCTCGTGGCGCTACGGCGACCGCCCGGATCTCGACGTGGTGGGCTTCGACGTCAAGTTCCCGCCCGGACCGCCGCCCCAGTCCCCGCGGGTGAGCGTGCTGCGGGCGGACCTGGCGCGCGTGCCGCTGCGCGACGGGTGCGTCGACCTCACCGTCTGCCACTACGTGCTGGAGCACGTGAGCGCCCTCGAGCCGTGCTGCGACGAGTTGAGCCGGGTGACGCGCTTGGGCGGGACGCTCTACCTGTCGGTGCCGCGGGCGGCCTCGTTCGACGACCGCCTCTACCGCTTCGCCGGCTATTTCGCCAAGTACGCGCTGCTCAAGCTCGGGAAGCGCCTCGAGCACCAGCAGCGCTTCGATCTCGACTCGCTGCTCGGCCAGTTCGAGGCGCGCGGGTTCGCGGCCGTGGCGCTGGCCCGGGTGCCGGCGGGTTTCTCCTGGATGAACGACGCGCGCACCAAGCCGCTGCAGGGGCCGTTCACCGAGGTCCTCGCCTGGCTCCACCGCGTCTTCGCGCTCGACCTCGCGCGCGACGCCAACGTCGTGCTCACCCTGCGCAAGACCGGGGTCCCCGGCGCGCGCGGCACCGCGGTCGAGCGGCGCGTCACGCACGTGTGCCGCGAGTGCGGCGAGCACAGCGTCGTGGACTTCGAAGCACCGCTGCCCGAGCGGTGGATCTGTCCCTGGTGCGGGAAGCCCAATCCGCTCGGGAGGCTGCGATGAGGGTGCTCCACGCCCCGGCCGAGATCGCCGGGCAGGCGTCGGTGCTGGCCCGGGCGCTGCGCGAGCTCGGGGTCGAGGCGCACTCGCTGGCCTACAACCAGGGCTTCCCGCAATACCGTCCCGACGAGCAGCGGCCCTATGACGACCAGCCGCCGCTGCCGCGCTATCTCGGCTATCTCGCCAGCACGCTCCGGCACCTCGGGCGCTGGGACGTCTACCACTTCCACTTCGGGCGCACGCTGATCCCGCCCCACAACCTCGACCTGCCGCTCCACGTGGCACTGGGCCGCCGCGTCGTGTTCCACTATCACGGCTGCGACGTGCGCGACCGCGCCCACATGCTGGCCACGCACCGGCGCGCCACCTGCACCGAGTGCGACCCGTTCTGCATCCCGTCGCGCCAGCGGCGCATCCGGGCCAGCGCCGAACGCTGGGCGGACGACGAGCTGGTCTCGACCCCCGACCTGCTCGAGTCGGCGCCGCGCGCGGCGCATCTGCCGGTGGCCGCCGACCTCGCCGACTATCCCTTCGTGCCGGCCGCGACCCGGCCGCGGTTGGTGGTGCACGCTCCCACCAACCGGCTCATCAAGGGGACGCGCTACGTCGAGGCCGCCTACGCGGCACTCGCCGATCGCTTCCCCGGCGTGCGCTTCGAGGTGGTGGAGCGCCGGCCGTGGAGCGAGCTGCGCGACATCCTGGCGGCCGCCGACGTGGTGGTGGACCAGCTCTTCATGGGCTGGTACGGGATGGTGGCGGTCGAGGCGATGGCGCTGGGCAAGCCGGTGCTGTGCTTCATCCGCGACGACTTCGAGCCCCGCCTGGTCGACTGTCCGATCGTGCGCTGCACCGAGGGTGACCTGGCGGAGCGGCTCGCCGCGGTGCTGGCGGACGCCGATGGGCGGCGCACGCTGGGCGAGCGCGGCCGCGCCTACGTCGAGCGCGAGCACGCCGCCCCGGTGATCGCGGCCCGCCTGGTCGAGCGCTATCGCGCCCTGCTCCAGGGCCGGGAGCCCGCCGGTGGCTGAGGCGACCGTGCGTCCGGCCTCGCCGGTGCGCGAGGCGCTCAAGCGCCTGACCGGCGATTCGCTCATCTACGGGCTCGGCCAGGTGGGCGGACGCGCGGTCAACCTGCTGCTGGTGCCGGTGCTGACGCGGGTGCTGACGCCGGCGGCCTACGGCGTCTCCGACCTGGTGGTGGCCTACTCGCAGACCGCCCTGCTGGTGCTGGTGTTCGGGATGGACGGAGCGCTGGCGCGTCTCTTCTACGACGAGCCCGACCGGCAGGCCCGCATCCGCATGGTCTCCTCGTCGCTGCTGTTCCGGATCGCGACCGGCGTGACCGCGGCACTGCTGCTCGGGCTGGTGGTGGTGCCCGTGTGCGCCCCGCTGGTCGCCGGCGAGGCCTATCGCAAGTACCTCACCATCGGCGCGATGACGCTCCCGTTCACGCTGCTGGCGCTGTTCGCGAACGACGTGCTGCGGGTCACGCTCCAGCCCTGGAAGTTCATCGCCCTCAATCTCACCCAGACGCTGGCCGTGGGCGGCCTCACCCTCTCCATGGTGCTCGGCCGCCATCTCGGCGTGGTGGGGGTGCTCTACGGCAAGCTCGGCGGTGACGCGCTCACCGCCCTCCTCGGTCTCATCCTCTGCCGCCACAACCTGCGGCCGCGGTTCGACCGGGCCGCCCTCCGGCGCATGTTCGGCTACGGGATGCCGCTGGTGCCGGTCGCCTTCGCCTACGGGCTGATCGGCGCGGCGGACCGGTTCTTCCTCCAGCGCACGCAGGCGCTGGCGGCGGTGGGCGTCTACGCCGTGGCGATGAAGTTCTTCGCGCTCGCCACCATGGGGGTCTCGGCGTTCCAGCTCGCCTTCGGTCCGTTCGCCTTCTCGCGCGCCCGCGACCCCGAGGCCCCGCGCGTCTTCGCCCGCGTGTTCTCGCTCTACACCGCGGTGACCTCGCTCGCGGCCCTGCTGGTCGCCGCGTTCGTGGCCCCGATCGTGAGCCTGCTGGCGCCCGGGGCCTACGCCGGGGCCGCGGGTCCGGCGCTGTGGCTCACCTTCGCGGCCATCGCGCAGGGGGCCTACTACCTGGCGGCGCTGGGCATCGCGCTGTCGCTGCGCACCCCGCTGCTGGGCTTGAGCGCGGGCGGCGCGGCGCTGGTCGCGTTGGGCGCCAACGCGGCGCTGACGCCGGCGCTGGGCGCCACCGGGGCCGCGATGGCCACGTTCGCGGGGCACCTCACCTCGGTGATCCTGGGCTACCTGGTGGCCCGGCGCGTGTATCCTCTTCCCTATCGGATCGGGCGCATCATGACCATGTACGGATTGAGCCTGGCGCTGGCCCTGGCGGCGCAGCGGTGGGCGCCCGCCGGCGGCGCGGGGGTGGGCGTGGGTCTGGCCGCGGCGGCGGCGTACGCCCTGATCGTGTGGCGGTTCGAGCTGTGGCGGCATCCGCGCCCAGACGGGGCGGCGGCCGCGCGCGCGTCGCGTTAGGAGGGATGCACCACCATGTGCGGCATCGCGGGACTCCATCAGTCGGACGGGCGCGTGGACCTGGGGCGCCTGCAGCACATGTCCCGGCTGCTGCGTCACCGCGGGCCCGACGACGAGGGCGTGGTGCTCATCGATCCGGCGAGCGGATCGGCGCGCCCGCTCGGCGGGGCCGACACGCCGCGCGACGTCTACGCGAGCGGCCTGCGCTACGCGCCCGGCCATCCGTCGCCCGGGATCGACGGCGGGGCGTTCCGAGTCGGGCTCGCCCACCGGCGGCTCTCGATCATCGACCTCTCGCCGGCGGGCCACCAGCCGATGTGCGACCGCGACGGCCGCTGCTGGATCGTCTACAACGGCGAGGTCTACGACTTCATCGAGCTGCGCGCGACGCTCGACACGCTGGGCGAGCCGATGGTCAGCGCCAGCGACACCGAGGTCATCCTCGCCGCGTGGCGGCGCTGGGGGCCGGCGTGCCTGTCGCGCATGAACGGCATGTTCGCCTTCGCGCTGTGGGACGCGCGCGAGCGCGTGCTGTTCTGCGCGCGCGACCGCCTGGGCGTCAAGCCGTTCTACTACCAGTGGGACGGCCGCACGTTCGCCTTCGCCTCGGAGCCCAAGGCGCTGGTGCTGACCCAGCCCCACCGCATCCTGCCGCGCGCCGAGGCCATCCGCGACCTGGTGGCGCTCGACTGGGT
>VBPB01000397.1:401-4986 GCA_005893365.1 Candidatus Eiseniibacteriota bacterium | reverse complement strand
CACCATCCGGTCGCGTACCGGGTCGTAGATCGCCGTGTGACCGGCGCGCTGGGTCTTCACCAGCTCGTTCCAAACACCCTCGTCGGCAGTCACCTGCGTTCGCTGCATGGGCCCGCGCATGGGAGCCAGGCGGTCGGGGGGCTCGACCTTCGCCGCCCCCCCGGCAAGACCGAGCATGTACTCGCGCTGCCACTCGGAAAGCTGGGGGTCCCGGGCAGCCTCGATCAGCACCTCTCGCTGCCGGGGCGGCAGTGCGGGGTCAGCGGGCCTTGGCGGCTGCGCTGCCGAGGACGTCGAGAGGAAGGCAGCAAGCAAGGCGAGAATCGAGACGCTGCGTCGTCGAGGCAGGAGCGGTCTCATTCGTGGCAGCCTCCGCGGCATGCTCGGCCCGCTGATCGCCCTGCGGCATCGCACTCGGGCGCGGCGGTGCGCACCTTGGGTCGCCGAGCACACCGAACAGGACATGAGGCTACCGCAGGCAGCCTGACGGGTCTACTCGACTCGGGCAGGATCGTGCGCTGCGGCTGCCGCCCAGGATCCCCGCGATCGCGGCGCGGTCAGCGTCGCGAGGTCCCCCGCCGCAGCGAGTCCGCGAAGACCGCCCAGCGGACGGAGTCGGGCCCGGTCACGGTGCCCCCCATCTCGGCGAGGGATCGGGCGCGGTCGGGGTGCCCGGTCCGGAGCCAGGCGCGCGCGCCGATGAGCCGGGCGGTCGCGTCGCCCGCGGCCAGCCGCAGCAGCTGGTCGGACGCCTGGGCGGCCTCCGCCCACGCCCCGCTCCGGGCGCAGGCCTGCAGGTACTCCGAGAGGTACTGGGTGTTGGTCGGCGCCGCGGCGACGCCCTGGCGCAGCAGATCGCGCGCCTCGCCCGGGCGCCCCTGCATCAGGCGGATGTGGCCCAGGTAGGCCATCTCCCAGTCGCCCGCGCCGCCGAGCTGGATGGCCCGCTCGCACGCCGCCGCCGCCGGCTCGTACTCCAAGAGCTCGGCGTGCGCGATCGCCTGGAAGCGGGCCACGCGCGAGTCCTTGGGGTCCAGGCGCTCGGAGAGATCGAGCGGGGCGAGCGCCTCGCGGTAGCGGCCCATCGTGACCAGGTGCCCGCCGAGGTAGGTCTGCGGCCAGGCCTGCCCCGGCCGGCGCGCGGCGAAGCGTCGGATCGCGACCAGCAGCGAGTCCTCGACCTCCGCGACCGTCGTGATCGTGGGGACCACCCGGTAGAGCGAGAAGAACCGCGTCGAGTCCACCGCGCCGTGGGCGATCGGCCGGAGCGCGGGGAGGGCCACGCCCGAGTCGGCGAGCACGCCCAGCTGCGGATCGAGCGTGGCTTCGATGCCCGAGATGAAGAGGTAGTCGGCCCTGCTCTCTCCCACCGCGGCGAGGAAGTCGGTGAAGGTGTCCTGGAACGGGAGCGGCACGTACTCCATGCCGGCGAAGTAGGCGACGTGCGGCTTGCGGGCCATGACCCGCTGGCCGGGCCGTCCGATCCGGCGCAGCACCATGCCGCCGAGGCGCGTTTCCTCGGGCGGGCTCGCGAGCAGTCGCCGCGTCTCGGCCACCGTCTGCGCCGCCGACGCGACGATCAGCAGGCCGGCGACCACCGGTCCCGCGGTGGCGAGCCAGGGCATCCCCGCCGGCGGCGCGGCGGACGCCTTCTGGCCGGCCCGCGCCGCGCGAGATGGCCGCGCGGCCCTCGCGAGGTGGGGCCACAGGAGCAGCCCCACGGCCCCGGCGAGATCGAAGGGCAGCAGGTAGATAGCAGAGCCCGAGATGGACGACGACGCCAAGGCCGCCGGGCCGCCGCCACAGGCACACGATCAGGCCGGGCACGGCGAGCGCCCCGAGCCACACCGGCATCAGGCGGTGGGCGTCCTCGACCCAGCGGGTGGCGAGGTTGCGCCCGACATGGAGCGCGAAGGCCGCCGGGTCGTAGCGCACGACGTCCAGGAACGAGTGGAACACGTTGCCGGTCTGGACCCAGAAGTGGTCCCAGCCGCGCCCCTGCCCGTACACCTCGTAGGCCACGTTGACGTAGTTCTGGTTCTGCATCGGGTGGCCGGTCTTGACCGCGAGGAACGCCGTCCACGGGCCCACCACCAGCGCCACCCCCGCCGCGTAGGCGAGCGCATGGCGCGCCCGCCCGCCGCCCCGGTCGGCGAGCAGCGTGAGCGCCGCCGCCGGGATGAGGAACCCGGTGTTGTAGCGGGTCAGGAACGCGCCGCCGGCGAGCAGCCCCGCGGCGGCCCACGAGCGCGGCCCGCCGCGCCCCAGCGCCAGCCACGAGGCGCCCAGGGCGAGCGCCAGCGCCGGCATGTCCGATCCCGCCTCGATCGTGGTCGAGACGAAGACCGGGTTGGCCACCAGCGCCAGGACCACGCCCAGGCCGACCAGGCCGCCCAAGACGCTGCGGATCAGCAGGAACGCGGCGAGGGCCGCGGCCCCGGCGGCCACGACGTTGAGCAGCCGGGCGCCGAGGAACGCATCGAGCAGCAGCGGATAGCCGGGGCCGCGGAACTGGAACCGATCGGCCTTAAGGTGGCCCGAGAGCAGTGCCCGCGTCGCCGGGAACGAGTCGCCGAGCAGATCGGTCTCGACCCCGTAGAGGGGCGTGCGGTGCGCCAGCAGCGTCAGCGCGAGCCAGGCCAGGGTGGCGGCGACCACGACCGCCACGGCGAGAAGATCGACGGTGCGCGACGGCGCGATCATCCCGCCCAAGTCCTGCCGCTACACCTGCCGCCCGAGGACGCTGGCGATGGTGCGGATCTGGCCCACCAGCGCGTCGAACTGCTCCGGGTAGAGTGACTGCGCCCCATCGGAGAGCGCGTGGTCCGGGTCGTGATGCACCTCGACGATCAAGCCATCCGCGCCGGCGGCAATCGAGGCGCGCGCCATGGCGGCGACCTTGTTGCGGATGCCGGTGCCGTGCGAGGGGTCGACGATCACCGGCAGGTGCGAGAGCTCCTTCACCACCGGGATGGCGTTGAGGTCGAGGGTGTTGCGCGTGTAGGTCTCGAAGGTGCGGATGCCCCGCTCGCACAGGATGACCTGGGCGTTGCCCTGCGAGAGGATGTGCTCGGCGCTCATCAGCCACTCCTCGATCGTGGCGGCGAGCCCGCGCTTGAGCAGCACCGGCTTCTCGGCGTGACCGACCTCGCGCAGCAGCGAGTAGTTCTGCATGTTGCGGGCCCCGACCTGGAGGATGTCGGCGTAGCGCGCGACCAGCGACACCTGCTGGGTGTCCATCACCTCGCTCACCACCCCCAAGCCGTGGGCGTCGGCGGCGCGCCGCAGCAGCTTGAGCCCCTCCTCGCCGAGGCCCTGGAACGAGTAGGGCGAGGTGCGCGGCTTGTAGGCGCCCCCGCGCAGGATGGTGGCCCCGGCGCGCGCCACCGCCCCGGCGATGGTGAACGCCTGCTCCTCCCCCTCGACCGAGCAGGGGCCGGCCATGATGGCGAGCTGGCGGCTGCCGATGGCGCAGCGGCCCACCGAGATGACGGTGTCGTGCGGCTGGTACACGCGGCTCACCAGCTTGAACGGGACCGGGATGTGCTCGACCGATTCGATCTCGGGCCAGGTGCGCACGCGGTCCCAGTCCACGCCGCCGCCCTCGCCGACCGCCCCCAGGCGCACCTGGCCTCCGTGGTCGGTGCGGTGCACGGACAGCCCGAACATGCGCAGCCGCGTCGCCAGGTCGCCGGCGGTCGCTTCGGACACGCCGCGCTTGAGGAGCACCAGCATCCGGTCGTTCCGTTCCCGGGGCGTTCCGCCCCAAAATGATTCAGCCCACGCCGTGGTGACGTGGGCCAGTGTCGCGCGCTTCGGTCGGAGGCTCTAGCGGACCAAAACGGTTCCCGGGCCACGCCCCGCGGGGCGGCGCCAGCGCCAGCTCCGATACGAACGATATCGCGTCATGGTCAGGGCTCTCCGAGGACGGCGTCGAGCCTAGCATCGGCCGCGCGCGGGGGTCAACGCGGGCCGCCGGCGTGCGCGCGTCCGGGCGCCCCCGGGCTCACCGGTCGCGTCCGCGCAGCGCCCGCTGGTGGAGCCACGCGTCCATCAGCGTGAGCGCCATCATGGCCTCCGCGACCGGGACCACGCGCGGGCAGATGCATGGGTCGTGGCGGCCCTCGATGGCGATGGTCGTGGTCCCGCCGCCCAAGACCGCGGCGGTCTGGGGCCGGCCGATCGACGTGGCCGGGCGCACCGCGACGCGCACCACCACCTCGGCGCCGTTGCTGATGCCGCCGGCGATGCCGCCGGCGAAGTTGGTCACGAAGCGCTCGCCGTCGAACACGTCGTTGGTCTGCGAGCCGGTGAGCGCGCACATGCCGAAGCCGCCGCCGATCTCGACCCCCTTGGTCGCCGGGATCGAGAGCATCGCCGCCCCCAGCCGCGCGTCGAGCTTGTCCATGGTGGGATCGCCCCAGCCGGCCGGCACGCCGCGGGCGACGATCTCGACCACGCCGCCCACCGAGTCCTTCTGCTCCTTGGCGGTGAGGATCAGGGCCGCCATGGTCTCGGCCGCCGCCGCGTCGGGGCAGCGCACCGGGTTGCGCTCCGCCTGGTCCCAGTCGCGCCGGACCGCCTT
>VBPB01000397.1:0-326 GCA_005893365.1 Candidatus Eiseniibacteriota bacterium | reverse complement strand
GCGGTGGTCCCGCACGCCGTACTTCTGGAAGGTGCTGTAGTCGGCGTGACCGGGCCGGAAGACGTCACGCAACGCCTCGTAGTCCTTGGACCGCGCGTCGGTGTTGCGCACCAGCATCGCGATCGGCGTGCCCAGGCTCACGCCCTCGAAGACCCCGGAGAGGATCTCGACCTGGTCCGCCTCGCTCCGCTGCGTGGTGAGGGCGCTCTGGCCGGGGCGCCGGCGGTCCAGCTCGCGCTGGACGAGCCCTAAGTCCACCGCGATCCCGGGCGGCATGCCGTCCACCACGACGCCGACCGCGGGACCATGGGACTCGCCGAAGGTGG
>VBPB01000095.1 GCA_005893365.1 Candidatus Eiseniibacteriota bacterium | reverse complement strand
GACGCCTTCCTTGAGATTGTCGAGCACCGTGAGGCGCGGAGCGCCGCCGAGGCAACGGAAGGCGCGCTCGTGGAGCTCGGCCCACGTGCGACTGCTCGACTTCCAAACTAATAGTCGCACGCTCTTGCGGCTGTAGCCGAGCGTGAAGACGAAGAGCCGAGTGCGGCGGTACTTGCCCGTCTCGGGATGCCGCACCATCGGGCCGTCGCCGTAGTCGACTTGGCCCTCCTCGCCGGGCGCCGTGGTGATCACGGGGTGCGACTCGGGCCGCTTCGTCGCGCGAAGCTTCTTCACGAAGCGCTGCACGCTCGCGTAGCCGGACGCAAAGCCGTGGTCGTCGACCAGGTCCTGCCAGATCACCATCGCATTGCGACCCTGCGCGACGGCGGTCTCGATCCACTCGCAGTAGGGCTCGCAGGCGCTCGCCTGCGGACTGCGCCCGGGCACGGGCGGCCAGGCCGCCGGGTCGGTGGACGTCTCTATGGCCGGTTTTGCCGGCCCGGAGTCGGTCGACGTCTGTTTGGCCGGTTTTGGGGGCGCCTTCCCCCACTGACGAGGGGGCCGGATCGCGATCCCCGCTGCTCGCAGGTACGCGCTCGCCGTCTCGCGGCGCACGCCGGTCTCCGCCTCGATGCGCCGGAGCGTCCATCCGAGACGGCCAAGTGCCAGAATCTGCTCGCGCTTCTCTCTGCCCAAGACGTTTGCCATCGCGGCGGGAGACCACGTCTCCCGCCCCGCGTCAACGTCCGGGACTCATCCCCGTTGGCCGGTTTTCAGCCGTCGATCATTGGCCGGTTTCGGGTGTCGACCGAGGACGTCGAGGCCGTCCCATCGCTTCCTGTGGCCACCTGCGTCGCGACTGGAGCTACCTGGGCAACTCCAGAACGACATCAAGCCATTTATGCGTTGAGTCAGGGATGCGTATGGGTCAGCGAGTAGAACGTCGCCTGTGCGTAGTCGCTCGACGTCCCCGTGTTGTTCTGGTTGTAAACACCGGCCTTGAAATATAGATTCAGGCCGCGATACGCCGGATCGACATAGCGAATGTACGTGTTCACGAGCCTGCCCTGGTTGCGCAGGATGTCGACTTGTAATCGGTTGTCCTTGAGCTGGATCACGTAGGTGAACAGCTCGCCGAGCGCGATGCCATCGCCGTTCTTGTTGCTGACGATGTCGGTCGACCAGGTCGTGATGTCGGAAGTCGAGTCCATGCCAGCGTAAATGCGCCCCTTGGCCTCCCACGGTTTCTTGTCGTAGTAGAGCCGGATCACCTCAGTGCTCGGTCCGTGAATCTGGCCGATGATGACACGGCCGACCCTCGACGAATCCCCTGTCGTGGAGACTCGATCGACTTTGAGACGCGCCTTCAGATGGCCGCCGATCGCCGTGGTCCAGTTGTTCGAGTCGTCGATGTATGACGAGTCGAGCGGGTTCAATACCTCGCGCAGCTCGGTGCGCGAATAGTGCGTATTCGTGGTGGTGCCCGCGAGGTTGGGGCAGCGTAACGTCATGCCGCCCCAATTGGGATCGGTGTAGAAGACGTTCTGGAGCAAGTAGCCGTTGCTGAGCGTGATCGGATCGACAATTTGCGCCGACGGCAGCGTGAGATACCAGTGCGTGAGGTCGAAGTTGCCGCTCGGCGCCAATGACGGGTCGAGAGCGTAGGCGGCGGTCGCGGTGAAGAGGCCAAGCGCTGACGTGGTCAGCGCGATCCGGCCCTTTATACAGGTCAACACGGGTACTACACCTTTCGTCTCCGCCTATTTCTGCTCGCCTCTTTCTCTTCAGTGGCTCCAGTCGTCCCTCAAGCGGAGGCACAGTGTGAGTTCAATCACGATCCGGCAGCGACCATAGCCCTCTTCCGGAGCTGACTGGCCTCGATGGAGCACGGCTCTCGTCGTCGTTCATCTGGAGAGAGCCCGGATGGCGACCGAGAACCATGCCGCGCCCGAAAGTCTACGCCGTGGCGTTGAAGGTCGGCCTCGAGGTGAGGCTCGCCATCTGAATTACTAGCACGCGATCGCCGGGATCGGGCTCCACCGAAGGAACCAAGAGAAACTCGTGTGAATTTCGTTCGTATCCGCTCAGGCGCGCAATAACCAGCCGATTGCACTCTCCCACCGGGGAAGCTTCAGGACGCCTGAATAGACTGCGATCGCGAAGATGAGAAGCGCTACGTAAAATACGGTGATGAATCCAGCCATGAACCGCTGGAAAGCGAGCATGTTGGCGGCGCCTGCAGAGACACGCTGGTCTCCGCGATTCAGCCAGCGCTGCTTCGACATGCGAAAGAGCAAGTGGACCTTGATCACGCTGGTGGCGATCTGATTGAGGAACAGCAGCACAGGGAAGGAGATATAGACACCCCTGGCATAGAAGAACAAGACGGAGGAAAGCACGAGGCGGGTCGCCAGCACCCAGATCAGGTACGCCAGCAGGATTTGCGGACCGCGCACCAGCGTGAGCAATACGGCCAAGATAGGCCCGGTCAGGACCGTCCACATGGCGATGCGTTGATCGATCAAGCACCACCAAATGAACAATCCGACCCTGCGTGGACCGAGCAGAATGGCGCGCGTGCCGTTGCGCAGCATGTTTCCCGACCATCGCAGCAAATTTTGTTGAAGACGAAAGTAGGGATTGACCGCGATGTTCTCGATCGTGGTGCAGAACGCATCCGGGACATAGAGCATCTCGTACTGGTTCTTCAGGACCCAGTACCAGGTGCTCTTGTCGTCGCCCGATAGGAATCGAAACTTTCCCCAGAGCCAATGTTCTAGGTTGTCGCACTCGATCGTTCGGATGAAATCCCCATTGACGGCGATCTCGCCTCGAAAAATCGATAGGCGTCCAGTCAGCGTGAGGACCTTGCGCGACACGGAGTGCGATTCCATGACCAAACGTCGCTGTGCGAACCGAAGGTCGTGCCAGCTTTGCATCCAGCGCGGGCCGGTGACAATCGCGATCTCGTTCGTCGTCAAGGCGCCCAAACGCGGCCGAGCCGAGAAGATCGGCGCGCACTTCTCCATCAGGCCTTCCTGGATGATCGAGTCCCCATCCATGAAAACCACGAGGTCTTCTTTTTCCACTCCATGACGCGAGAGCGCTCGGAGTACAAGGCCGATGGCAAACCGCTTGCCCGGCTGGTTCTGCCGCACGATCACGACATTCAGATCGACATCAATGGCATGGGTAGCGAAGTATTCCTCGATGATGCTTTCATCAAAGGGATCGCCGGTTCCAATAAACAATCTCGCCGGGACTTGGGTCCTGCGACATTCCTGGACGATGCTGCTAAGGGCGGCTTCCGTGGTTTCGCGTCGTTCACGAAAGGTGACCATCATGAAGTGAAGCATCCGCGGCCGCCATCCGTCATTCCAGATCTGCTGAGCCGATGAGCGCAGTCTGGGGAACAAGACGAGGGCATAGATTCGCGATCGGACAAAATGGGTGAACCACCAGGTGTATCGCCACACGGCCAGCCCGCCAACGATCATCAAGAAGACGCCGTCGGTCGGATCCCCAATGCCGTTCGGGAATTCAATCAACAGGATGCCGGTGCCGCCGACAAGAAGGACGAGCTTTCCGATCTGCGTCACGGCATCGTGGCTGCGATGACCGGGCTTCAGGTCGCTGCCCATAGGTAGTAGCGAGCCAGATAGAAGAGATTGTCCTGCTTCTTGCCGTCGAGGGCGGCCTGCCAAACCTTCGAGGGCACGTCGCGGCCCGGGAGGGTGGCGTAGGCGAAGACCGCCCTGGCGGCGTCCTTCAATTGAAACCGGTGTTTCTCCGCGTACTCGAAGCCCGCCGCGGCACGCTTTCTGTCGATGGCGGCGGTGGACTTGGCGAATTCCACGTGGCTCGTGTCGCTAGATTTGTTCACAAGAAAATCAAACGCGCGATCGACGTTCTTCTCGCAGCAACCCGAGAGCAACGCGATCTCCTCCCACGCCTCCAGGTCGAAAGCCTGGTAATGAAGAGCATCGCGCTCGTGGAAATCGAGGGAGGCTCCATCGGCAGGCCCGAGGTTGGCATCCAGGTGCTGCTGAGCGGCCTCGAGGTCGCGCGCGTAGCTCTCGGAATCGCCGAGCACCCGATCGAGCATGAGCGCGATCTTCAGATGGTGAGTCATGTGATTGTTGTTTGCGGTTGTCGGGCCGGGCTTCCAAGAGCGATTCGCGTCGCGCCAGCGCGTGAACCAGACCGTGATCAGGTTTTGGTCCTCGACAGAGAGTTTCTCTCGGACCAAATCGTACGCCCACAAAAAACCATCGATGCGCGTCTCGTCGATCGGCTGGCCGGTGGGCGCGTTCGTGGTCGCCCATTCCGCCAAGAACTTACGGGTTCCCTCGAGATACTCCTTTGCATTAGTTAGGCGATACGCGATCGCCATCAGCGCGGCCCGGTCGGCGTCTTGGAAAGCTCGCCGCGTTGCTTGAAATTCGGGATCTTGTTTATCGCTCACGCCGGAGCTGTGCAAAGCCTTCACCGGAGCGGGGCCTAGCTGAACGGCGTGGCTCGCGGCCTGTAACACCTCGGCTCGGACCGGTTCGAAATCCTTACTCGAAACGTCCTTGCCTTGGATGATCGCGGCGGCGCTCGGCCAAAGGACCGGCGTGTCCGCGTGACTCACGGGCCCCTCGGCGTGAGCAGCTGGGACGGGCTCCGATCGAATCGCTCCATCACACTTGATTCCCGCTCCCGCCGACCGCGGCGCATCGCCCGGTGTACTCCAGAAGAAGTGATGCCTCTTAGGAAGATTCAGATAGACGGGGAGGCCGGAAGCTAATCCCGCGAACTCTTCCGGCTTGAGGCCGACGAAGGTGAGCTTGGCATAAGCAGAAGGGTCTTCTACGCCCCGCCAGCTGTACTGCGGTTGCAGCATTTTGGGCAACTCCATCTGCTTGAGGAAGCCGGAAGTGCGATCGATCAGAGCGACCTCGACCGTGTAATACTCGTTGCGCGCGGGAACGTAGGCAGTACCGCGGGCGCCCGCTTCGAGATATCCCACCTGATCCTGCGTCAGATAGGCGTCGACGTACGGGTCGGCGTCGATCCGTCGGAGAACGAGGATGTTCTCTCCGCGATCGACGGTCAAGCCGGCTGTCTTGAATTGACGGTTCACTACGGATGGATAGGCGGCGCGATAGGTCAATTCGTCGACGCGCTGATGGGCTTGTTTCAGAGCCATCTCCGCAGCCTGCACGGTATCCCGGGCGGCACCCTCATCGGCGACCAGGCTCTGGTAGTCGCCTGTTACATAGTTACCGGTGAAGAATAGACCTCGCTTGGTCGCGTCCTTGGAAGTCGCCGTGATCTTCTGCTGTGCGACGGCCGCCTGCAGGGCTGCTTGGCGCGCGGCTACCACGGACGTTTGAGCGTCGACTCGCTGCTGAGTGCCGACGCCCGCTGCGAACAATTGGCGCTGTCTTTCGAGTTCCAACGTGGCGACGTCATACTCAGCCTTCAAAGAGGCAACCATAGACTCCGCCGAGTCCATCTGGTCGCTGCTGATGCCTTGATATGCGTGCATCCGTTGCTCTTCCTGGCGGCGCTTGGCGGAGGCAGATGCATACAGTCCCTTCGCGATGTCGAAATGCTCCTGCGCCAGGACCAGGTTCTGTTCCACGACCTCGTCGCTGACAATGAATAGCGGCTGGCCCGCCTGAACTTTGTCGTCCGGTTTGACGAATACCTGGGTCACATGGCCGACGTTCTTCGAAACCACAGTCTCCAGGGGTGCGCTAACGACCGCCGTCTCGACATTCACGCGGAGGAGCCACCCTAGCAGCGTGACCAGGATGTAGGTGCCGATCAGCATTCCGGCTGTCAGGTAAGCGGCCGAAACCGCGAATCTCCGCGTGCGGCGCTTTCGCTTCTCTTCTTCGCTGTCCGGTTTCGGCTGCCCGTCGACCGTCGTGACCGGACGGTCCATGCGCTGCAGCACGTCGCCGACGGTTGCGACCTCGCCGCTGACTATGCTCGATACGAAATACTTGATGAGCGCTGTCTCTCGCTCGCCGAGGTCGATGAAGCGTGCCGCGACATCGTACGGCGCAGCACGTGTTATCTTGACGATGACTGGGAACGAGATCGTAAAGCCCTGAAAGTTCAGAGCGAACTTTGCTTCGATGCGGTGGCCCAGCTGAAAGGGATTTTGATAGTTCTCGAAACTGAACCCGCCTAGCCCCCAGTCCTTGGTTTCGTAGAACTCGTCACCGATCTGGACTTCGGCCGGATACGTCAGCCGGTAATGGCGGCGGTGCGATGCAGGCTCACGTTGTACGACGGGTCGATTCGCTGCGGTTACCACGGTGTTCTGTTGTCCAGAGCGTCACCAGCACAGACCGGAATAGCTGGGCATGCCAACACTGTGATGCGCCAGCCGCACAAGGTCCACGACAGCGTGATGCGGTTTAATGTTTTTCAATATCTGCTTGAAGGTGATGTCTTGGTTCCCGACGACGAGGGTGCGCGACCGTTCCAGCAAGCCATCCACATCGGTCGTCAAGAGGTCGAAGATGTGAGGGATGACTTTCAAGATGTAGTCCCTGTTCCCGCCATGGATCGTCGCATGATTCACGTTGGGATCGAAGACGGAAACATCGTAGCCGCACTCGAGCAGCCGCCCGACGACGGTAATCATGGGGCTCTCCCGTAAGTCATCCGTGTTCGCTTTGAAGCTGATACCAAGTACCCCAACTTCGCGATGGCCATGCGCTTCAATGAGCTGGAGAGCCCGGATGATGTGCGCTTGATTGCTGGCGATCACACTGTTCAGCAATGGAAGCTCCAGCTGCATCTTCTTCGCATAGAGCGACAAGGCACGCACGTCCTTCGGCAGGCAGGAGCCGCCGAACGCAAAGCCCGGCCGCAGATAGCATGGCGAGAGGTTCAGCTTGGTGTCTTGCAGGAAGATGTCCATTACTTGATGGCTATCGATACCGGCCACCTTGCAGATGGCGCCGATCTCATTGCCAAAATCCACCTTGATCGCGTGCCAGAGATTGTCGGTGTACTTCGCCATCTCCGCGATCTCGACCGTGGCCTTAATGATCGCCGCGGGAAGATGCTCGAAAAGCGTGGCGACGATGTTTGCGGTGCGATCGTCGTTGGCACCAATAACGATCTTCGGCGGATTGTCATAATCAAAGATCGCCGTCGCCTCTCGGAGAAATTCGGGATTGATGCACACGCCGAATTCGATGCCCGCACGCTTGCCTGAGACTTTTTCCAGAGTAGGGACGACTATGGCGCGCATCGTCCCCGGCAGCATGGTGCTCCGGACCACGACTATGTGAAACCCTTGCTTTACGCGCAGAGCGTCTCCGATGTCTTCACACGTCCGCTTCACCTGCGAGAGGTTCAACGAACCATCGGCGTGGCTCGGAGTACCGACACAGACAAAGGAGATGTCCGTCTCGAGGACAGCGTTCTTCGCGCAGGTCCACGCCTGGAGCGTGCCCTGGGCGCGGCCCGCAGCGATCAGTTCCGAAAGCCCGGGCTCAACGATCGGGCTCCGCCCTTGTTGAATGAGATCGACTTTGGCCTGGTTCAGGTCCACTCCGATGACATCGTGGCCATCGCGAGACAAGCACGCTGCAGACACCGATCCAACGTAGCCCAGTCCAAATACACTGATCCGCTTCGAGCATAACCTCCGCTCGAGCTCGCACTTCCACAACAGCTCGCGGTCTTCGCCCATCGACGTCCGAGACATCGTCTCCCGTGGGTGAATAGCTTTTCTGGGTCGCTCCTTCGAGCCTTCGGCGACGGAGAAGCGCGCCATCATCGTTCAACCGGAGTTCCAATGGAATCGGCGATTCCTTCCGTGCTGGCATTCAATTTCGGTGCCAGCGCCCGGGTGACGGCCGATCTTGGGTAGAGATCTCGAACACATCGCACAGATCGCGACCGAGAACCGCTAGCGCCATCGGAAGATCCGAGCCGAGTTGTCCAAACTCCCCGGGGGAGCCTCGAAGAACCCGGGCGACCGGAAGCCCACGAATTGGGCGCACCCTGCCCATCGTTCGGGCGGAAGAGGTACTTCGTATCGTGCGAGACTGATCGCGTTGAGGGGA
>VBPB01000094.1 GCA_005893365.1 Candidatus Eiseniibacteriota bacterium | reverse complement strand
CCGGCGGCGGGTGGGACTGGCCGCCGGCCAGGATGCGGCTCGAGACCTTCTCGTAGAAGCGCGGCATCCCGATCAGCAGCGTCGGGTGGACCTCGACCGCATCCGCCCCCACCGATTCGATGCCCTGCGCGTAGGCGATCGAGACGCCGGCGCTCAACATGGCGTAGAAACCGGCCATGCGCTCGAAGATGTGGCAGAGCGGCAGGAACGAGAGACAGCGATCGGTCGGGGCGAAGGGCAGGGTCTTGAGCGCGGAGGCGACGTTCGAGGCGATGTTGCCGTGGGTGAGCATCGCCCCCTTGGGCTCGCCGGTCGTGCCCGAGGTGTAGATGATGGTCGCGAGGTCGTCGGAGCGCACCGCTTCGGCCGCGGCGCGAAAGGCGCCCGGCTGGGCCTGCCGCAGCGCGCCCCCGCGCTCGAGCAGCGCGTGGAGCGGGTGGATCCCCGCGGGCGGCCCCGGCGGCAGCGCGTCCATCGAGACCAGCGCGCGCACGAACGCGAGCCCCGCCGCGGCCTCGCGCAGCTTGTCGAGCTGGGCGTGGCTCGAGGCGACCAGCACCTTGGCCTCGCAGTTCTGGAGCAGCGTGCGGCACTGGGCGGCGGTGAGCGACGGGTAGATGGGCACCGTCACCGCACCCAGGCCGAGGATGGCGAGGTCGGTCACCGCCCACTCGTAGCGGGTCTCGGAGAGCAGCGCCACACGATCGCCGTGCTCGACCCCCAGCTCCTGAAGGGCGAGGCCGAGCGACTCGACGTCGGCGAGCGCGCGCGCGGAGGCGATCTCCTCCCAGGCGTGCGGGCCGCGGCGCATGAACTGGTCCGCGCGCGGGCGGTGGAGCGCCGCATCGAGGAAGATCCCGATCAGAGTGTCCCGAGCCGCCATCTCACCTCCACGCGGGTTCGCGCCGAACGCGGGTCAGGCCGGTCCGCAGCGCACCACGGATATCGGCGACCGCGCCGACTGGCATCACGCCTTCCCCGGATCGGGCCTTGATTCCGACGGAACCCTACCCTCATGGGGCGGGGGCGCCAAGCCCGACCGGCCTCGCCGGGCCAGGGGTGCTCAATCGCCGGCCACGGCCGTCACCGCGCGTGCCAGCGCGGGGTCGCGATGCATCCGCACGAGGAAGTAGCCCGCGCACAGCCAGAGCAGCGCCACCGTGAGCCAGGCCACGAGCGAGTGGCTCAGGGCCCACGGATTCGTGGCGCCGGCCTCTGCCGAGGGCACGATGTCCTTGGTGTTGTTGACCGCGGCATGGAGGAGCATGACCGGCAGCAGGCTGCCGCGCGTGCTCGCGAAGAGCCAGGCGATCGCCACCGACAGCGCCATCACCTCGAGCAGGTAGAGCGGGAACGACTGGCCGAAGGTGTCGACCTCGGGGAAGAGCAGGAACAAGGGCAGGTGCCAGCTCGCCCACAGCGCCCCGAGCAGGAGGCTCGCCCCGCCGAGACCGAAGCGCGCGGTGAGCCGGGGCAGGGCGTACCCGCGCCAACCGACCTCCTCGCCGGTCTGGCCTCCGACCAAAGTCGAGAGGAGGGTGGCCCCGAGCATCAGGGTCCACGGCATCGCGCCGAAGGCCGGCCACGCGCCGGTGACGAGTCGGTGGAGCCCCGCGGCGGTCAGCTTGATCGCGGCCATGTAGGCGAGGGCGAACCCGAACCAACGCCCGGGAACCTCCCAAGCGACGAGCCGCCGCAGCAATGCCACCACGCCGGGGCGCCCCGCGCGCCGGGCGGTGAGCCCCAGGGCGATGAGCCCGGGCGCGAACGTCCCCAGCAGCAGCAGGACGCCACGCGGGCCTTGGGCCGGCGCCGCGCGCGCGGCGAGCCAGAGGCTCCAGGTGACGGCGTAGGCGAGGACGAAGTAGAGCAGCATCGCGGGGCGCCATGGTAACCCCTTGCGGCGCCCCGTACACGCGCGAAGCCGGGTGGCGTTGACAGACGACCGGGCGCTGGGCCACAGTCGCCCGGACCGTCGGCATCGCGCGCACGGCGCACCGCGGCGGAGACCAGCGATGACCACGAAACGCTCCGTGTGGTGCGCGGCCGCGCTCCTCGTCACCCTGATCGGCGTCCGGCATGCGCAGGCCGTCGCCGCGCCCCCGACCGGGGCCGAGGCGGCCGTCGAGCACGGCGACCAATCCTATGCCCGCGGCCAGTTCCGCGACGCGCTCGCCGCGTACCGCTCGGCGCTCGAGAAGGACCCCGCGAGCTTCGGCGCGCTGTGCGGCCTCGCCCGGGCCGAGTCCGACCTGAGCGAGGCCACCCCCGGCGAGGAGCGCCGGCGGCTCGTGGCCGCCGCGGTCGAGCACGCGCGCGCGGCGGTCAAGGCCGACGCCGCGAACGCGCACGGCCACGTCTGGCTGGCGGTGGCCCTGGGCCTGCAGGCGGAGCTCGAGGGGCCACGCACCCGCGCCGGGCTGTGGCGCGAGATCCGCTCCGAGCTGGACCGCGCCATCGGCATCGATCCGGGCATCGCCCGCGCCTACCTGGAGCGCGGGCGCTGGAACCGCCGGCTGGCGGGCCGCGGTATCTGGGAGCGGGCGTGGAGCAAGGTGCTGCTGGCCCACAGCCCGCACGGCGCCACCATGGACAACGCGCTGCGCGACCTCGAGAAGGCCGTCGAGCTGGCGCCCGTGGACCTCCAGGCGCGCATGGAGCTGGCGCGCACCTATCTCAAGGTCGAGCGCTTGGGCGACGCGCGCCGCGAGCTGGAGCGCGTGGTCGCGAGCCCGGCCGTGCACCCGCGCGACGCGGGGCTGCAGGCCGAGGCGCGGGTGCAGCTGGAGAAGCTCAAGAAGGCATGACCAGCGCCCCGGTCTGGATCCTCGCCGGCGTGCGCACGCCCTTCGCCAAGGCGGGCGGCCCGTTCCGCGGCGCACCCGTCTACGAGCTGGGCCGCGTCGCCATCGCGGAGCTGATCGCCACCCAGGACCTCGACCCCGCGAGCCTCGATGAGGTCATCTTCGGCAACTG
This sequence comes from Candidatus Eiseniibacteriota bacterium, assembly GCA_005893365.1. Classification (GTDB taxonomy): domain Bacteria; phylum Eisenbacteria; class RBG-16-71-46; order RBG-16-71-46; family RBG-16-71-46; genus WS-11. The sequence continues at coordinate 6,669 of VBPB01000094.1, read as the reverse complement.
CGGCAACCCGGCCGAGGCGGCGAACGTGGCCCGCATCGCCGCCCTCATGGCGGGCGTGCCCGAGCCGGTGCCGGCGGTGAGTGTGCACCGCAACTGCGCCTCGGGCATGGAGTCGGTGGCCGACGCCGCCTACCGCATCCAGGCGGGCGCGGCCCGGCTGGTGCTCGCGGGCGGCATGGAGTCGATGAGCCAGATGCCGCTGCTCTACGCGACCGAGTACGCGACCTGGCTCGAGGGGTTGATGCGGGCCAAGACGCCGGCGCAGAAGCTCGGCGTGTTCGCGCGCTTCCGTCCTGCGATGCTGCGGCCGCGCATCGCGCTGGCCGAGGGGCTCACCGACTACGTGTGCGGCCTCAACATGGGCCAGACCGCCGAGGTGCTGGCCCGCGAGTTCCACATCGGCCGCGCGCGCCAGGACGAGTGGGCACTCGTGAGCCACCAGCGCGCGGTCGCCGCCCGCGAGCGCCTGCGCGAGGAGATGGTCCCGGTGTTCCCGGGCCCGGGCTTCGAGATGGTGCGCGACGACGTGGGGCCGCGCGAGGGGCAGACGCTCGAGGCGCTCGGCAAGCTCAAGCCCTACTTCGACCGCCGCAACGGCACCGTGACCGTCGGCAACGCCTGCCAGGTCACCGATGGCGCGGTGGCGCTGCTGATCGGCGACCAGGCGACCGCCGCGCGCTGGCGCACTCCGCCGCTGGGGCGCATCCGCGCCTTCGCCTTCGCGGGCCTGTCCCCCCAGCGGATGGGCCTGGGCCCGGTGTTCGCGGCCGCCAAGGCGCTCGCGGCCGCCGGGCTCGGCCTGGGCGATTGCGAGCTGTTCGAGATCAACGAGGCGTTCGCGGCCCAGGTGCTGGCCTGTCTCGAGGCGGCCAAGTCGGAGGCCTTCGCCCAGGCCGAGCTCGGCCGCACGCAGGCCCTGGGCGAGATCCCGGTCGAGCGGCTCAACGTGAACGGCGGCGCCATCGCGCTCGGCCATCCGGTGGGCGCGAGCGGCGCGCGGCTGCTGCTGACGACGCTCATGGAGATGCGGCGGCGGCGCCTCAGGCGCGGGCTCGCCACGCTGTGCGTGGGCGGCGGGCAGGGCGCCGCGTTCGTGCTGGAGCGCGACTGATGGGGGTCTTCCGGGTCGAGCTGCAGGCCGGCGGCATCGCCCATCTGGTGATGGACCATCCCGCGCGCAAGGTGAACGTGCTCGACGCCGAGGCCATCGCCGACCTGGAGCAGGCGATGGGCGTCCTGGAGCGCAGCGACGGGCTCACCGGCGTCGTGCTGCGGAGCGGCAAGAGCGGCACGTTCATCGCCGGCGCCGACGTCTCGGCAATCGGGGCGCTCACCGACCGCGAGCAGGTGCTGAGCCTGATCCGCCGCGCGCACGGCGCCTTCAACCGGCTCGCCGGGCTCGCCTGCCCGACGGTCGCCGCCATCGACGGCGTGTGCCTGGGCGGCGGCACCGAGCTCGCCCTGGCGTGCGATGCGCGCATCGCCAGCGAGGAGCCGCGCACCCAGATCGGGCTGCCCGAGGTGCTGCTCGGCATCTTCCCGGGCTTCGGCGGCTCGCAGCGCCTGCCGCGCCTGATCGGGCTCGCCGCGGCCCTGGACCTGATCCTCACCGGCCGCTCGCTGGACGCGCGGCGCGCCGAGAAGACCGGCTTGATCGCCCGCGCCGTCCCGGCCGCATGGCTGATCGAGCGCGCGCATGAGCACCTCGCCGTGCTGGCGCGCCGTCCCGCGGGCCAGCGCCGCGACGCGTACCGCCCGCGCGGCCTGGGCGCCTGGTTCGTGGACCGCACGCCGTTCGGCCAGGCAATCGCCCTGGGCCAGGCGCGCAGCATGACCCGCGCGCGCACCGGCGGCCACTATCCCGCCCCGCTCGCCGCCATCGAGGTGCTCGAGCGCACGCTGCGGCTGCCGCTCGAAGCCGGGCTCGCCATCGAGGCGGCCCGGGTGAGCGACCTCGTGACCGGGACCGTATGCAAGAACCTGGTGCGCATCTTCGAGCTCTCGGAGCGCGCCAAGAAGGACCCGGTGGTGGCCGATGCCTCCGTGTCCCCCACGCCGGTGCGCTCGCTGCTGCTGATCGGCGCCGGCGTCATGGGCGGCGGCATCGCCGAGCTGGCGAGCCGCTTCGGCATCACCGTGCGCGTGCGCGACCTCAAGCCCGAGGCGCTGACGCACGCCCTCCAGACCGCGCGGTCGCTGATCGCCGAGCGCACCCGCCGGCGCGGCGGCCGGGGCGAGGCGGCGCGCGAGGCGCTGGCCCAGATGACGCGGATCCAGCCGACGCTGGAGATGGCGGCGGCCGGCCGCGCCGACTTCGCGATGGAGGCGGTGGTCGAGGACCTCGACGTCAAGCGCCGCGTGTTCGCCGAGCTCGAGGTGCGCCTCGGCCACGACGCGGTGCTGGCGACCAACACTTCGTCTCTCTCGGTGGATGCACTGGCCCAGGGGCTCGCCCATCCCGAGCGCCTGTGCGGCTTCCACTTCTTCAATCCCGTCCACCGCATGCCGCTGGTCGAGGTCGTGCGCGGGGCCAAGACCTCCGATCGGACGCTGGTGACCGCCGTGGGGCTCGCGCGCCGCCTCGGCAAGACCCCGGTGGTGGTGTCCGACGCACCCGGGTTCGTGGTCAACCGGATCCTGATGCCCTACCTGGGCGAGGCGATGGTGCTGCTCGAGGAGGGCTACCCGCTCCCCGACATCGACCGGGCGATGCGCCGGTTCGGCATGCCGATGGGACCGTTCGAGGTGCTGGACGAGGTGGGGCTGGACGTGGCGCGCAAGGTCGCGGGGGTGCTGGGGCGCGCGTTCCCCGACCGCACGCCGCCGGCCACCGTGCTGGAGAAGCTGGTGGCGGCCGGCCGGCTCGGGCGCAAGAGCGGCCTCGGCTTCTACCGCCACCGCGGCCGCGACCGCCGGCCCGACCCGGGGCTGTGCGCGTTCCTCGGGCTGCGGCGCGGCCGGAAGTCGCCGGGCCCCGAGGTGCTCGCCGAGCGCATGGTGCTGGCGATGATCAACGAGGCGGCGCGGTGCCTGGAGGAGCAGGTGGTCGCCGACGCGGGGATGCTCGACGTGGCGATGATCTTCGGGGCCGGCTTCCCGCCGTTCCGCGGCGGGTTGCTGCGGCACGCCGATGCCCTCGGCCTGGCGAAGGTGGAAGCGCGGCTGACCTCCCTGGGCGCCGAGAAGGGCGAGCGTTTCCGGCCCGCCGCACTGCTCAAGCGGCTGGCCGCCGCGGGCGGCACGTTCACCGCACCCCCCGCCTCGGCCTGAGGACCCCGAGCGCGGCCGGGCGCTCGGGTCCCTCGGGCTAGGCCCCGGCGGGCCTGGTCGCGGGCGGGCTGAACGGTTCGATCGTCGGCGTCTCGCCGCTGCGCGCCGCGGCGATCTCCGTGGGCGGCGGCTCGGGCTTCGAGTCGGGCTCGACCGGCTTGACGGGGTCGAGCGTCTCGCCGCGCAACAGCCGGTCCATCTCGGTGCCGTCCAGGACCTCGCGCTCGAGCAGCGTCTTGGCGAGCAGGTGCAGCTTGTCCGTGTTGTCCTTGAGCAGCCCCATCGCCCGGTTGTAGGCGCCCTCGATGATGGTGCGCACCTCCTGGTCGATGAGCACCGCGGTCTGCTCGCTGTAGTCCTTGTGGCTCGAGATCTCGCGGCCGAGGAAGACCATCTCCTCCTTCTTGCCGAAGGTGAGCGGCCCCAGGTTCTCGCTCATGCCCAGCTCGCACACCATCCGGCGCGCCAGCGCGGTGGCGTTCTCCAGGTCGCTCGCGGCCCCGGTGGTGAGGTGGTCGAACACCAACTGCTCGGCCGCGCGACCGCCCATGGCGCTGCACAGCCAGCGCTCGAGATCCTCCTTCGAGCGCGAGTGGCGCTCCTCGCGCGGCAGGTACGAGGTGATGCCCAGCGCCCGCCCGCGCGGGATGATCGTCACCTTGTCCACCGGCTCGGAGCCCGGCAGCAGCCAGGTGACCAGCGCGTGGCCGGCCTCGTGGTAGGCGGTGCTCTTGCGCTCGCCCTCGGTCATGACCAGGCTCTTGCGCTCGGTGCCGAGCATCACCTTGTCCTTGGCGTTCTCGAAGTCCTCCATGGTGACCTTCTTGCGGTTGCGCCGCGCGGCCAGCAGCGCCGCCTCGTTCACCATGTTGGCGATGTCGGCGCCCGCCAGGCCGGGCGTGCCGCGCGCCAGCTGCTGCAGGTTGACGTCGTCGGAGAGCGGGATGCCGCGTGTGTGCACGCGGAAGATGCCCTCGCGCCCGCGCACGTCCGGCCAGTCCACCACGATCTGCCGGTCGAAGCGCCCGGGCCGCATCAGCGCCGGGTCCAGCACGTCGGGCCGGTTGGTGGCGGCGATCATGATGACGCCTTCGTTGGAGTCGAAGCCGTCCATCTCGACCAGGAGCTGGTTCAGCGTCTGCTCGCGCTCATCGTGCCCACCGCCGAGCCCGGCGCCGCGGTGCCGGCCAACAGCGTCGATTTCGTCGACAAAGACGATGCAGTTGTGAACCACTAAGTTATTGGCTATGAAGCAGTTATGGCGATCAAGGCAGAGGTCGTACACGGGCTCATTCGTCGCAGTTCTCTCGATCATCTCGACCTTCGACCAGTGAATCGCCGAATCGGCGAGACTCGTGAGAGCTTCCAGCTCATCCGAGCGGGCGACTTGGTTGCTTTCCCGCCAGACGTCCATCTCGTCCACCACAGACAGAAGACTCGTGCGCGACGGCGTGACACAGCCACGCTCGTAATTGCTCACGTAGTGACCCCGACGGAAGGCTCTCTGCCCCATCCCCAAAGACTGCCGCGCGGAGCGGATCATGCTGGTAGCCGGAGTGGCATCGAGTCGCGAAGAGGAGGAAGAGCGCCGCTTGAGCAGATCGCGGAGGGCGTCGAGCTTTCGCATCTTCACGGGGTGGTCGGAGTACACGCGACTCCAGAACTGCTTCAGCTGCTCAACACCGGTGATCGTGATATTCCCGTCGCGGTCGTCCCGGTGACGCGATCCCATGCGGAGAGGACGATGCGAGGATCCCTCTCGGCCGGTCGCACGTGGCCATCCCCGTCGAAAACACCCCGGAGCCATGCCCCGACGATGTAGCTCGGCATCTCGAGGATGGAGGCCTGCACCCTGCTCAATGCATCGCAGAGGAATCGGCTGCTGATGAAAGTCGTGTAACAGTCTTTCAAGGTCGCGGGTGTCTTGCCCTGCGGGAGGAGGTTCTCAAAGTGCTTCGCGTTGAGATGACGCTTCGGCGAGTAGTCGAAGTGGAGGCGGAGGATCTCCGCCACGCGCTCGTGGAGCGCGAGCTCCGTGTTCACGAAGATGAGCTGGCGGCCGCCGCGGCCACGCCAGCTGCCATCGGATGTGATCAGTCCGCAGAGGTAGGCAACGTCCTCGTCTAGGTAAAGGGGAACGCGGGAGATCCACGACGAGCGGAGTCCGCGTCCCGGGCTGCTCAACCGCTCGATTCGCGGATGGATCCGGCCAATCCGGTCCCGTACGTCGGCCAGCCGCAGCCGACCCAAGAGAGGCTCCTCCCCGCGTGGAGTCAGGAGCGTCTCGGGTGAGAGGAAGTCGTAGAACAAAGGTGGATGAGAATCCGTCGCGATCGACCGAGGGGCGGCAACGTAGTCGTCGGTCGCCAGCTCATCCGCACGGACCCACTTCAAGCCGTCACGCAACACCGGGAAGAGATGGTTCGGCGTCGCCTTGATCTCGCTGGTCGCCGTGGAGATCCTCAGGACCTCCTCGGCCGGTTTCTTCGTGATGCCGATGACATTGACATCCTCGAATCGAAACTCATCCGCCATCGCGGGGACCCGCACTCCGACCATCTGCTTCTCGAACATCTCGGCAATGGTCACCTGCCGCCCACCGCTCAATGTGACCACAGCATCTCCGGTGAGGCACGGCGCATTACGCTTCGCCTGCTCAAAGAGGTCGCGCACCCGGCTGTTGTGGAGCAGGACCGGCGACTCGCCTCCGAAGAACGCTTCGTTGTCGCATCCGCAGAGGTCATAGACGTACCCGTCGAAGGGCTTCACGCTGACCCGTTGGATGACGGGAGCTTCCCCCGCCTCCACCCAGGCGGGATGGCTGGCGCGCGAGAGTACGGACGTGGCAGTGGCGTACGACGCACCGGAGCGGGCGGGTTCGCCCAGGGCCAGTGACGCGCCGGCCGCTCGCGCGCGAGCGCTCGCATCGGCGGGCAGTTCGACCAGCAGGTCCCCGGGACGCAGATCCCGCGCCGCGACTGGCTGGATGATCCCGGTGTTCGGCGTTCTCACGAATACGCTGTGGTCGCCGGTCGTGCGGATGACGCCCCCGAGGTACTCGATCTCGTAGACCTCGGCCACGCGGTGCCGGAGCACGCCGCGTACCCGGCTCCAAGCGCTGCCCGTTACCGAGGTTCTGGGCGAGCCTTCGAAATTCGAGTCGCTCCCCTCGAATCCCAGCGTCTCGACGCCTGCCACCGGGACCACGGAGCCCTGCTCGTCGCCGGTGAAGTAGCCGTCCACGAACTCCCCGATCGGCATCAAGCAGGTCTTCCCATCACGGCGGATGAGCACCGGCGTATCGCCGGTCACCGACGCCCCCACCCCGACGAACATCTCGACGAAGTCACTCCCGCTCATCGAGAAGAACGGCACGCCCGCCTCGCCCGCGACCGCCTT